>DKBM01000040.1:0-9664 GCA_002451215.1 Proteobacteria bacterium UBA6900 | reverse complement strand
GCGCTTACCGATCACGACGCCACCGATGGTCTTGCGGAAGCGCGTGCGGCGGCGGCACGCACTGGAATCGGCCTGGTTGCCGGTGTCGAGATATCGGTAACGTGGGGCGGACCGACCGTGCACATCGTGGGTCTCAACGTCGATTCCGATAACGTTACGTTGCAGCAAGGACTCGCGGGACTTCGTGAGTTTCGCAACTGGCGCGCGGAGGAGATCGACCGGCGCCTCGCCAAGCATCGCATCACCGGCGCGTTGGCCGGCGCGCGGCGCTACGCGAAGGGTGCGATCGTCTCGCGGACGCACTTCGCGCGCTTCCTGGTCGAGCGGGGTTATGTGCGCGGCATGTCGCAGGCGTTTCGCCAGTTCCTTTCTCGCGGTCAGGCCGGCTACGTCCCCGGGCGCTGGGCGACGCTGGAGCATGCGGTTGGGTGGATACGTGCCGCGGGCGGCCAAGCAGTGATCGCACACCCGGCGCGCTACAGGCTCTCGTCCGGAAAATTGAAACGACTGTTCGACGAGTTTCGTTCCGTCGGAGGGGAGGCAATCGAAGTGATTTCCGGGAGCCACGATCCGCAAACCAATGCGCACCTGGCGCGGCTTGCCGGAGAGTTCGGCTTCCTGGGATCGCTCGGCTCCGACTACCACGGACCGGAACCCATGACCGGACAGGACAAGCCCTGGGCCGAGCTTGGTCGCCTGCCACCGTTGCCAGACGAGTGCACGCCCGTGTGGCGGTCGTGGCCGGCGCAGGCCGCCTGACGCCGCGAAGGCCGACGCATGGCGCAGTATTTCGAAGTCCATCCCACGCATCCGCAACCGCGCCTCATCAAGCGAGCGGTCGAGATCCTGCGCGAAGGGGGCGTGATCGCGTATCCAACCGATTCCAGTTATGCGCTGGGCTGCCACATCGGCGACAAGGACGCGGTCGAGCGGATACGTCGTATCCGCAAGGTCGATGAGTCGCACAATTTCACCCTGGTCTGCCGTGATCTCTCCGAGCTCGCGACCTACGCCCGTGTTAGCAACGCCGACTTCCGCATTCTCAAGGCGCTGACGCCTGGCCCGTATACTTTCCTGTTGTCCGCCACGAAGGACGTGCCTCGCCGCCTGCAGCACCCGAAACGCAAGACAATTGGCCTGCGCGTGCCGGACCACGCCATCGTGAGCGCGCTGCTGGCCGAACTGAAAGAACCGATCATGAGCTCAACGCTCATCCTCCCGGGGGAGGAGTTGCCCGCGAGCGACCCGCAGGAAATCCGCGAGCGACTCGAGCGTCAGGTCGATCTCGTGATCGATGGCGGCAACTGCGGCCTGGAGCCTACTACCGTGCTAGCGCTGGAAGACGGGCAAGTCACCCTGGTGCGCGCCGGCAAGGGCGATACCAGCGTCTTTTCAGCGGACTAGCCGCCTTTTTCGTGGCAATTCAAGGGGACAGGGGTCCCCTGTTATACTGCGCCGATGCCGGATTTCAACCTGCCGTTGCCCCAGCTGATTGCGGTGGCGGTGCTCCCGATTCTCTTTGCCATAACGGTCCACGAGGTCGCCCACGGCTGGGTCGCCAAACAATTCGGCGACCTGACCGCAGCGCGCCTCGGCCGCCTGACGCTGAACCCGCTTAAGCACATTGATCCGGTGGGTACGGTATTGGTGCCGGCGCTGTTATTGCTTCTCAAATCCGGCTTTCTGTTCGGTTGGGCCCGCCCCGTGCCGGTCAGTTTTGAGAATCTGCGGAATCCGAAGCGCGACATGATCTTTGTTGCGGCGGCGGGCCCGGCCGCCAATCTGTTGATGGCGATCTTCTGGGGCATGATCGTCAAGCTTTCGACATTTCTCCCCGACACCCTTCGCTGGGTCGCGGAACCACTCATGTACATGGGCTGGATCGGCATCCTGATCAACAGCTTGCTGTTGGTGTTCAATCTCCTCCCGATCCCGCCGCTGGATGGGGGACGGGTAGCAGTCGGCCTGTTACCAGGGCCGATGGCATACCAGCTTTCACGCCTCGAGCCCTTTGGGGTATTCATCGTGCTGGCACTCGCCTTTAGCGGGTTGCTGTGGTTCGTGATCAATCCGCTCGTGAATTTCGTGGCTGCCGTCGTGATTCGCTTGACTGGAATCGGCTAGGCAATGGCAAGCGTGCTTTCCGGCCACTCGGTGCGAGTGCTTTCCGGCATGCGCCCGACCGGGCGTCTGCACCTCGGGCACTACCATGGCGTGCTGAAGAACTGGGTCAGGCTGCAGGCCGAGTACGACTGTTTCTTCTTTATCGCCGACTGGCACGCGCTGACGACACATTACGAGAATCCCCACATCATCGAGGAATCGGTGTGGGACATGGTGATCGACTGGCTGGCGGCTGGTGTGGACCCCAACACCGCCACGCTGTTCATCCAGTCGCGGGTGCCGGAGCATGCCGAGCTACACGTGCTACTGTCGATGATCACGCCGCTCTCGTGGCTCGAGCGTGTGCCGACCTACAAAGATCAGCAGGCCGAGCTCAAGGACAAGGATCTCGCTACCTACGGCTTCCTTGGCTACCCGTTGCTGCAGAGTGCGGACGTGCTTGCCTACCGCGCCGGTTTGGTACCGGTCGGCGAGGATCAGGTTCCGCACCTTGAGGTGACCCGCGAGATTGCACGCCGCTTCAACCACCTCTACGGGCGCGAGCCTGGTTATGAGCAGCGCGCTGAAGAGGCGATCTCGAAGCTGGGCAAGAAAAACGGCAAGCGCTACCGAGAACTGCGCACCGCCTACCTCGAGCAGGGCGACACCGAGGCGCTGGCGACAGCGCGTGCATTGCTTGATCGCCAGAAGAACATCACCATCGGCGACAAGGAACGCCTGTTCGGGTTTCTGGAGGGTGGCGGCAAGATCATCCTGCCGGAGCCGCAGGCAAAGCTTACGCCATCGGCAAAGATGCCCGGCCTCGACGGGCGCAAGATGTCAAAGTCTTATGACAACACCATCAGCCTGCGCGAGGAGCCAGCAGAGGTTGAACGCAAGTTGAAGACCATGCCGACCGATCCAGCGCGTGTGCGCCGCAGCGATCCGGGCGATCCTGCCAAGTGCCCGGTATGGCAGTTCCACGAAGTCTATTCGGACGACAAGACCCGCGAGTGGGCGAGTGCCGGCTGCCGCTCGGCCGGTATTGGCTGCCTCGAATGCAAGCAGCCGGTGATTGACGCCGTGTTGGCGGAACTCAAGCCCATTCAGGAGCGCGCTGCGGAATTTGCCCGTGACCCCGTGGTGGTGAAAAATATGATTGCCGATGGTTGTCGCCGTGCACGCGACGCCGCGGAAGAAACGTTGGTTGAGGTAAGAGCCTCCATGGGACTTGCGTACAACTGATGACGACTGAGACGCCTACTACCGAGCAGGACCGCGACGAGCCGATCGCCCGTTTCCGCGACCAGTTGGTCGTAAAGCTGCCGGAGGATCTTTATATTCCGCCGGAAGCGCTCGAAGTGTTTCTTGAAGCGTTTGAGGGACCACTCGATCTGCTGCTCTATCTGATCCGCAAGCAGAATCTCGATATTCTCGATATCCCGATTGCCGAGATCACGCGTCAGTACATGGCCTACATCGATCTCATGCGAGACATCAAGCTCGAGCTCGCGGCCGAATACCTGGTGATGGCCGCCATGCTCGCGGAGATCAAGTCGCGCATGCTGCTGCCGCGTCCGGCCGCACCCGAGGGCGAGGAGGTCGACCCTCGCGCCGAGCTGGTGCGGCGCCTGCAGGAGTACGAGCGTTATCGCGCGGCGGCCGAATCACTCGATCGCGTCCCGCAAGTGGGGCGGGAGATTCATCTGACCGTGGTCGAGCCGCCCGCAGGTTCGGTGGCCCGCCCGCTGCCGAACGTGACCATGTTCGAGCTGGTCGACGCCTTCAAACAGGTGCTGGAGCGTGCCGCGCTCTACCGTCACCATCGCATCCGTCTCGAACCGCTCTCGGTGCGTGAGCGCATGACCACGATCCTCACGCGCGTTTCGAGCGAGCAGTTTCTGAGCTTCGAATCCTTGTTCGACGTGACCGAGGGTCGTATGGGGCTGGTAGTGTCGTTTCTTGCCGTGCTGGAGCTGCTCAAGGAATCGCTGATTGTGATAGTCCAGCATGAGCCCTTTGCACCGATACATGTGAAGGCCGCCTGATGAAGAAGTCCGCCGTCAATCCCGAACTGAAGAACATCGTCGAGGCCGCATTGCTCGTGGCGCATGAGCCGGTGACGCTCGAACGGCTGCAGCAGCTTTTCCCTGAGGCCGACGCACGCCCGACGCGCGACGAGCTTCGTGCGGCGCTCGATTCTCTCTCCAATGAATACGAGTCACGCGGGATAGAGATCAAGCAGATTGACAAGGGCTACCGCGTCCAGACACGCGACCGGTATTCGACTTTCCTGCAGCGCCTCGTCGAGGAGCGACCGCCACGCTATTCGCGTGCGCTGCTCGAGACGCTTGCCATCGTCGCCTATCGTCAGCCGGTGACGCGCGGCGACATCGAGGAAATTCGCGGCGTGTCGGTGTCGACCGAGATCATCAAGACCCTGCTCGGACGCGAGTGGATCCGGGAGGTTGGCCGGCGCGAGGTACCGGGCCGTCCGGTGCTGTACGGCACGTCGCGCGAATTTCTCGAGCACTTCAATCTGAAAAGCCTTGAGGAGCTTCCGCCGCTCGCGGCAGTTCGCCCGCTCGAGCAGATCAGTGCCGAACTGGATCAGCGACTGGCGCAGGCGGGGGCCGGCGTGGTTGCGCACGCGGAACTTGGCCACGCGGTTGCGGACGAGGAGGGTGGTTCGGAAGGGTCGCGTGACGAAAACAAGGCGGCCGCGCTGGAAGCGAGTCCCGCGCTCGACGCCAAGTCGGCAGTCAGCGAGTGATTGCCGGTACTCCCGCAAGGGAATGCCTCGCCGTTGTCGGCATCCATGACACTCGTGGGCCGCTCCAGCGCGTCTTGCGCTCGCGGCTTTCGCGCATTCCTGCACAGCACTCTCGCGCGTTTCTGCGCATCGCAGTTTGAAGTGGAAGGAGAACGCCTACAGAAAGTCCTGGCGCGCGCCGGCGTAGGCTCGCGGCGCCAGATTGAACAGTGGATCACCGAAGGCCGAATCAAGGTCGGTGGCCTGCCTGCAACGCTCGGGCAGCGGGTCACGCCTCAACAGACAATTACAATTGACGGACACGCGGTCACCAGCGTCGCGCATGCCACGCGCCCTCGGGTGCTCGTTTATCACAAACCCGAAGGCGAGGTATGCACGGCCTCGGATCCCCAGGGTCGCCCGACCGTGTTTGCCAATCTGCCCCGTATTCGCAACGCGCGCTGGATTACGATCGGGCGGCTCGACTTCAATACGTCGGGGCTGTTGCTCTTTACCACTGATGGTGAGCTTGCGCATCGGCTGATGCATCCCTCTGGCGAGATCGAGCGCGAATACGCGGTGCGTGTGCTCGGCGAGGTAACGGATGAGATGCTGGCGCGCCTCAAACAAGGCGTTATCCTGGACGATGGTCCGGCACACTTTGATACCATTGTCGATGCGGGTGGGACGGGCGTGAACCGCTGGTACCATGTAACGCTTCGCGAGGGCCGCAACCGCGAGGTGCGACGCCTGTGGGAAGCCGTGGGCGCAAGGGTGAGCCGCCTGATCCGGATACGTTACGGCAACGTCACCCTGCCGCGTCATGTTCGGGCAGGGCGTTCGGAGGAACTCGATGCGGATTCCACGGCGACGCTCTATGCCCTGGCCGGGCTAGCGCCCCCGGAAACAGAGCCAAAGCAAGAGAAGCGCGCGTCAGCCCGCCAGCGTCCCGTGCGTGGCCGGAGTGCCGATCGCGCCCAAACGCGCAGCACTCGTCAGGCCGGGCGTAGGGCACCCCGCAACCGGAGGAAGTGACGAGTGACCACGATCGTTGTCGTGCGCAAGGGTAGCCAGGCATGCATCGCAGCCGACTCACTGACTTTGTTCGGTTCCAAGAAATACAGTGCCGCCTACAAAGCCGAGCCCAGCAAGATCCTGCGCGTGGGTGAATCCTGGGTAGGGCTTATCGGAAACCCGGCTCATCGTCAGGTAGTGGAAAGCCTGTTCCACGCGCATCCTGGCACCGCCCGATTCGATTCCCGGCAAGATATCTTCGAGAGCTTTCGCGCGCTGCACCCATTGCTGAAGGAGCAGTACTTCCTCAATGCCAAGGACGATGATGAACCATACGAGTCCATCCAGCTCGACATGCTGATCGCCAATCGTCACGGTACGTTCTACCTGAGCACTCTTCGTGATGTGTACGAGTTTTCGCACTTCTGGGCGATTGGATCCGGCTGCGAATTTGCGCTCGGCGCGCTGCATNNTCACTGGGAAAACGTCTACCAGACCAAGTCGCCGCTCGAGGTAAGCTGGTATCAGCGTGAGCCGGAAGTGTCGCTGGCGTTGATCGACCGGGCAGGCATTGGGCCGGAGGACGCGATCATCGACGTAGGCGGCGGGGCGTCAGTGCTGGTCGACCGGTTGCTGGCTCGCGGCTACCATCGGATTTCAGTACTGGATGTCTCTGCCAAGGCGCTTGCCCACGCGAAGGCGCGTCTCGCGGACCGTGCCAGGGCCGTCCAGTGGTTCGAATCCGATGTCACGCAGTTTCGGGCACCACACCGCTTCCAGCTGTGGCATGACCGGGCCGTGTTTCATTTCCTCACCGACCCGGCAGACCGGCGTGCGTATGTGAAGGCGGTCAATGAGGGCCTTGAGCCGGGCGGACATCTCATCATTGCCACCTTTGCCATTGGCGGTCCGACGAAGTGCAGCGGGCTGGACATCTGTCAGTACGACGCCGCGCGCATGGGGGCGGAATTGGGGCCTGGCTTTGAACTGCAGGAAGAGGTTGGCGAAACCCATGCGACGCCGGCTGGCAAGGAACAGCGCTTTATCTTTCTGCGCTACCGGCGTTACACGAGCGACATGGGCTAAAAGGCTTCTTTCATCATCTCCACATAGGTCATGTTTGCGTTGCGCCGGGCCAGCTCATCGAAGTTGGCGAGATGCCTGAATTGCGACTGATCTAGTTTGTTGACGAAGTCGTTGAGATCCACCAGGTTGTCCACCGCCTTGCGGGCACTCTCGCGTAGCAGCACGAGGTAGTCGCGCGTTTCGCGCTTTGCTTTGGCGATGTCCGTGGGGTTGCCGTGGCCGGGCACAATGACCTTGGGCGAAAGCGCCATGGCGGCGTCGAAGGTCTCGATCCAACTGGCGGTGCTGCCGATCGGAATGATGGCCAGCATGCGGTCGACATAGACGATATCGCCACTCAACAGCACGCCGGACCGCGGCAGCCACACCACCAGGTCCCCGGGCGTATGTGCCGGCCCGAAGTAGCGCAGTTCCGCAACTTGTCCGCCGAGCGCGATGGTTCCGGTCTTGTCGATTTGGTTGGCGGGATAGGCCAGGTCGGTGGCGGCCGCGCGCTCCTTCAGCCGGTTGCGGTTGTCGTCCAGCTGACCGGGGCCAAGTTCGCGCATCACGCGAACGGCCTCGCGGCTGGCATACAGTTGCACACCGTGCTTCTGGAAATAGGCATTGCCATGCCAGTAGTGGTTTTGGCTGCTTGTGTTCACGACCCACTTCACCGGCCTGTCGGTAATCACTCGGACGGCGCGATGCAGGGCGGCGGCTACCCGCGCGCTCGGGCCGGTATTAATCACGAGGACGCCATCGCTGCCGACGACAAATCCGAGATTGGCGTTGAGACCGTCATTTTCGTAGGCCTGGCCGCCCAGATCGCCAATCACGGCATACACGCCATCGGCGACCTTGACAGGCTTGAGTGAGAGATCCGCCGCCGAGGCGAAATGGGGCCCAATCAACAGCAACAGGGCAAGCAGGGCACGATACATGGCAATCTCCAGACGGGGGACACTACTGTAATAGATGCCACAGCTATGTAATATATTCCACATGAATGTTCCGACGCGGCTTCGTTGGCTCACGCTGGTCATCAGCCTGACTGGTCGGCGTGGGACGGCGCGCATGCGTGTCTGGCGGGCTCTGAAGGCGCGCGGTGCGGCCGTGCTACGCGATGGCGTCTATCTGCTGCCGGAATCGGCCGGGGCGCGCGACTTGTTCGAGGCGCAGGCGGCGACGATTCGTAGTGCCGGTGGCACGGCGCATGTCTTGGTGCTTGATCAACTTCCGCCCTCGGAATCTGCGGCATTCCGAGAGATGTTCGACCGTGGTGGCGAGTACGGCCGCATCATCGAGGGTCTGCGAAAATTGCGAGGCGCTGCGGCATTGCGCCGGCGCGGCACCGTTGAAGCAGTTAGAAAGCTGCGGCGCGAGTTCGAGGCGGTGCGGGTCATGGACTATTTCCCCGGCGATGCGGGTGAAGAGGCGCAGGCCATGCTCGTCGAGATGGAAGCATTGCTTCGAACCACCCAATCCCCTGGCGAGCCCAGCACGCAAACTGGTTCGGTCCCGCGACTCGACGCGAAAGGCTTTCGCGGCCGGGTCTGGGCAACGCGCGAGCGACCGTGGGTGGACAGGTTGGCATCGGCGTGGCTCATCCGGCGTTTCATTGATCCAAAGGCAAGAATTGTTTGGTTGAAGGATATCCGACGCTGTCCGAAGACCGCGCTGGGATTCGATTTCGATGGCGCCCGCTTTTCGCATGTAGGAACGCGCGTCACCTTTGAGGTACTGGCTGCGAGCTTTGGCCTGGAGGGCGACCGAGTGCTGTTGCGCATGGCCGCGCTGGTGCATTGCCTCGACGTGGGCGGCGCGCCGGTGGCTGAGGCCGCCGGAATCGCGGCCGTACTCACCGGGATGCGCGAGCAGCATCGCAGGGACGATGCCCTCCTGTCGGCGGCCAGCGCAGTCTTCGACAGTCTCTATATCGGTTATCAAGAAGGGGAGTGATGCATGTCTGAGCTTTCGGGTAGGGCGGCGGTGCCAACGGAGGCGCCTGCGCCGGTATCGTTCGGCGAGGCATTCTGGTACTGGCTGAAGCTGGGNNCCCGAAGCGCAGCAGCTTGCCACCTATATCGGCTGGCTCATGCACGGTACGTTCGGCGGGATCATGGCGGGCACATTATTCGTGTTGCCCTCGCTGTTCATCCTGATTGCGCTGACCTGGATATATATCGCTTTCGGCAATGTTCCGGCGGTCGCCGGGGTGCTGTATGGCATCAAGCCCGCGGTGACGGCGATCGTGGTATTCGCGGCCTATCGCATCGGGTCGCGCGCACTCAAGAATGGTGTGCTCTGGGCACTGGCGGCAGCGGCATTTGTCGCTATCTTTGCGCTCGATGTCCCGTTTCCGTACATCGTGCTCGGCGCCGGTCTTATCGGCTACCTCGGCGGATACGTAGCTCCTCACAAGTTTCGCTCTGGCGGTCATCACGGGGAGAGTCACAAGGCTTTCGGCCCAGCGCTGATTGACGACCATACTCCCCCTCCAGAGCATGCCCGTTTCAAGTGGACACGCGCGGCCATGTTCACGGCTGTCGGCCTGATCATTTGGGGTGTTGCAATGACGTTCTTCATCGCGCAGTGGGGTTGGGAGGGAACGCTCACGCGCATGGGCTGGTTCTTTACCAAGGCCGCGCTGCTCACCTTCGGCGGCGCCTATGCCGTGCTTCCGTACGTTTACCAAGGTGGAGTCGAGGAGTACGGTTGGCTCACCGG
>DKBM01000049.1:0-7726 GCA_002451215.1 Proteobacteria bacterium UBA6900 | reverse complement strand
GCGTTGTTGCCCGGTCCGAACGCTTGGCCGTACCCCGCGTGGTCATCCCCAACTTTCCGCCACAATGCTCGCGAACCCGATCCTCGGGGCCCGCAGGGCCCCGGGCGGGTTATCGTTCGCTCAGTTGCCCATCGGCAAGTTCAGGGTTTCAATTTCTTCGAGACGCTTGAGCGCCTTTTCCGCCTTCAAGGTTGCGTAGTTGATCCCCGCCGCGTTGAGGTTCGAGCCTTGCTGGAACGGATAGCCGTTGATGCTCGCCAGGAACTTCTTGATGTACTCCTGTGCCGGTACGAAGGTCCACATGTTATCGGCGAACCAGCGCCAGTAGCCCATCGTGCCCTCTTCCCACATCTTCTCGTAGGGGTCGGCGCGCAGGTTGACGAGCAGCGGCCAGCCGGCGACCGTCCGGACTCCGGTGGCAATGTTGCCGTTGACGGTGGCGAAATGAATCTTCCAGTCGTCAACGCGGATCGCGTTGAGTTCGCCCCCCTGACCGAAGTAGAAGATCTCCTCGCGGGGACCCTTTTTCGTCTCACCCTTGAAGTAAGGCAGGAAATTGTAGCCGTCGGCGTGGACCTTCCACGTCTTGCCATTGGCCTTGTGGCCCTTCCTGAGCTCTTCAACGATTCTCGGATCACCCGCCGCCGCCAACAGGGTCGGCATCCAGTCTTCCTGCGAGATGATGTCGTTGTAGATCGTGCCGGGTTTGATCACGCCCGGCCAGCGCACCAACATTGGAACCCTGAAACCACCTTCCCAGGTCGTGCCCTTTTCGCCGTGGAACGGCGTGATGCCGCCGTCCGGCCACGTGAAGGTCTCCGCACCGTTGTCAGTGGAATAGATGACGATGGTGTTATCGGCAATCTTGAGATCGTCGAGTTTCTTCAATGCCTTGCCAACCGCATCGTCGTGTTCAGCCATCCCATCAGGATAAAGGCCGATGCCGGTGCGACCATCGGATTCCTTTTTGAGGCGGGTCCAGACGTGCATCCGGGTGGCGCTAAGCCAAACAAAGAACGGCTTTTTGGCCTTGACCGCACGCTCCATGAAGTTCTCGGCCGCCGTCTGGAACTCCTCGTCGACGGTCTCCATCCGCTTCCGGGTCAGCGGGCCGGTATCCTCGATCTTTTGTTTGCCGCCTGGCAAGGCCCAGCTATGAATCACGCCACGTGGACCAAATTTCTTTCTGAACTCTTTGCTCTTTGGGTAGTAATAAGTCTCCGGTTCCTCCTCCGCATTGAGATGATAGAGATTGCCAAAGAACTCATCGAAGCCGTGGACCGTCGGCAGATGCTCGTCTCGGTCACCGAGGTGATTCTTGCCGAACTGGCCGCTGGTGTACCCGTGTGCCTTCAATAGGTCAGCGATGGTCGGAGCCCATTCGGGTATGCCATGTTTCGAGCCAGGCATGCCGATGGTCAACAACCCGGTGCGAAACGGATGCTCACCGAGAATGAACGATGCCCGTCCTGCGGTGCAACTCTGCTGCGCGTACGAGTCCGTAAACATCGCACCCGCTTTGGCGAGGCTGTCGATGCTCGGCGTCTTGTAGCCCATGATGCCGTGATTGTAGGCGCTGATGTTGTGTACGCCGATGTCATCACCCCAAATCACCAGGATGTTGGGTTTACTGCTTGCCGCTTGAGCCTGCGCCGGCACTGCCATCAGCATAATGACAGCACACACGAAGCCAAGCACGATTCCTGGTTCTCGCTTCATGACTGTTCTCCTATTTACCGTGTCGATGGTTACAACCTGATAACTCGTTGCTGTAGGCTTTTGAGATGACTGCGCCGCCGGCTCGCCATGGCAAGGTCCTCACTCATAACAGCGGTACAAACGCAATGCGAATCGTGTTGGCGGGCGCCACGTCGTCGTCTTTGAAATTGTGTTCATACTCGACATACAAACGTGCCGGCAGATTGCCGATCGTTATGAGTTTTTCGATGCGAACGCCCAGCGGCACACTGTTCCAACGATCACGCTTCAAGTCGTAGTTGAAGTTCATATCGGATAGCTGCACCGACCAACCGTCGCCGAAGCCGTAACCGGCGAACGGTTGCAGACTAAAGCTGTTTACGTCTTCGCGATTCTTGTCGCCGGCGACGCTGACCAACCACTGCGCGAGAAAACCAGCGGACACCTCACCGAATTTGGTGATCGCCACATAGGCCGGCCCGATCGACCATTTCTCGCTTCCCAAGGCAGGGTCGCTGGCGGTCGGCATCACGATGGCGGCACCGAAACCCTGTCGGCCCCATGAGGTATCGAAGATCAACAAGTCGACCGCGGCGATATCCGCAAGCCCTTCCTGTTCCTGGGTCGGCACGAAGTTCGGCGGCAACCCCGCCGCCGCCTGTTGCGACAGCAGTCCCCAGTCCGGCGCATTGGTGACATACGGTACCGTGAGGCGCGCGATATGCCTTTGCTCACCCCATTTCCAGGGAATGATCGGCTGCACCACGATCTGAGTCTGACTCGCATCCGGCAGATTGTGAAAACTTTCAATATAATCGTAGCGAACCGCAAAAGCGGTCAGCGACGCGGTCGGGTCGCGNNCGAGCCACGCGATGACACCAGTCGCTTTCCGAAATGAATGAAGCATCTTCATCCTTTCTTGGGAAGATGATGCGAATCAAGAACGCAACTACCGTGGAATTCTTATTTTGGAAACGGATGCTGGACGGCGCTGCGCCCATTGTCGCAATGGGTCCTTGGACGATATCCCGCCCAACATGGCAAGAACTTTGATCCAGATCAAAAGGAAGCCGTACCGTAGATCTGGTATCGCTTCCAGCACGGCCCCTTCATCACGAAGATTCTCGCCACCAGCGAGGCGCTTCACCCCAACGAGGGGTTAGACGCCAATCAATGCGTCGCCTGCCGCGCCTTCCCCAACGCCTTTTGCAGCTTCTCGAACAGCGGTCTGATATTGGACTCGACGATCTTGCGTCCGACCGGGGCCGCGAAGATGTGGGGTGCGTTCGCGATTTTGTCAGTGTAAGTCTCGTTCACCAGCACTGCCATGGTCTGGGAGCCATACGGGATCAACGCGATGGCCACCTGCAGTCCATTCAACTGATTGCTGATGTAGTACTCGCGACTGCCGATCATCGCGATGTCGGGTTTGATCTGTGCCATCTCATGACGCAGCGAGAACATCGGTCGGCCTTCGACGGTCTTCTTCTCCCAGTAGAACTGATGCGTCATTCCCTGCCCCTTGTCGGTGGGATAGTGACGGAAGGCCGCGTAGAAGTCCGGCGTTTGCTTCCGCATGACTGGCATCGCATCCGCGCTCGCGCCTAGCTCGGCGCCGGGGCGGGTGACTTTCTTGTCTTCCCGCGCGTAACCCGGAAGCGCATCCAGACCGCCCTTCTGATAGGCAAGATAGCGGCTTGCCATCACGCGTCGCATGACGGCCGCCGCGGACTGCGCGGAATTCGCATTCGTTCGCGCCGCCCGAATCCACGATAACTCCTTGGCGCTGAAGTTGAAGTCCTCACCCGGCGTTGCCGCGAGCAGCCTCTTCACCTCGTCCGCTTCATCGCTCGCGAAACCGACGCCAGCGAACACCGGGCTTGAGCCGTCACCGCTAACCGGGCCGGTGATTTCCCGCGTGGTTCGCCGCAACTTCGGATCATCGGATACGTTGAGCGACTGCAGTGTCGTTACGGTCTTCCGCAGATCAGCCGGCACAATCACGGCAATACCAATGGCAAGCCCGGCTGAGCTGGTTTCCTGTTTCGGCCGGGACACGGTGACGATCTCGCCCGCCTTGAGCTGTGTCTGGTCATCGGAACCGACCTCACGAAAGATATCTTCAGCGGTTAATCCCGCCTGGGCGCCACTGGCAAACATCATCGCCGCACCGGCCAGCACGACACCTAGTCCCTGCCGCACCTTTAACATCGTTCTTCTCCTTATGATGTAAATTATGCAAATGGATTTCGGACTACTCGATGCCAGATCGTCTTCCGGCACCATTACTTCTGCTGCATGGCGGAAAAGCGCATGGTACCCGTATCGAACTTCAGGTCGATGTACAGCGCACCATCCCGAAAGAAATAGTTCGTAGCACCTTCAAGATTTCGGACAAATTCGTCTTCCAGCGAGCCCGGCTCGCAGGCGGCCATGGTCGATGTAATAATCTTGATCGACAGCTGTTTTCCCTGCAATGAGTACGTCCCGCCCTTTCGATTGCAGTCGGCCCTGACATCAATTTGACCTGCTTCCCGAAACCGAATGGTGTACTTCCCGGGCTTTGCCGGGACGGTCCGCGTGTCATTGTTGTAGCGCGTCTGCGCCCACTGCCAGGTCGTTCCCGTGAGCGCGTGCTGCCCGGGGACCACGCTATCGGCAACCGCGACGAGATGGCCGTCCCGAACTGACCAACGCTTTTGGACCTCCAGCGTCGGGCAACACATAGGGTCCTTGGGTCCATGCGCGGTCATGGCAACCACGATCTGGCCGCCGTCGATGGCCAGGGAGTGCATATTGATCCGGTCGCCGAGTAGCACGGTGTCGGTATTCACCCAGTCACTTGCCTGCCTGGTGAGAAGTGCCAGCTCATAGAAGGTGCCGGTTCCGCCCAATGACGTGGTCACGATCACTGCCCCGGACTCCCTGCCATTCAGTGTGCCAAACGCCCGCTTGGTGCCCAGCTTGATGATTACTTCCGAGGCGGAACCGGGTGCCGCCGGCGCGCGGTATTCCCCATGCTTCAACTTTACCGGAGCGCCTTCGTAGACTTTCGAATGGAAGGTCAATGCCTCAAGGTCCGCTGCCGACGCAGCGGCCGGTTTGGTTGTGAGGCGCGCCAACACTTCGCCATTTGCAACCAGCAGCAACTCGCCAGCCTCGAGCTTCCAGCCGCCCACCTTCGCGAGCGCCTCAAGGTACTTTGTCTCCACCGATGATTGTGGTTCGGGGCAAGCGCGGCGCGTCGCCGCCAGCGGACCGAACTTGAGCGATGTGCCAGCGAGCTCGTAGCTGCCGAAGAAATTATTGCAGCCGGCGTAACCAGTGACTCTTTTCTGCGCGTGGTCCAGCCGGAGAGACGGTTGCCGGCCACCCGGCAATGCCGGCACCGTGGCATTACCGAGCACAACCAGGCGCCACGCGACGCGTTCGGGACCCTCTGACGCGGCTGCAGCGCCGCCGAAAAGCACAATCGGCAGCAAACAAGTAAACGCCGTCAAAAAGACCCGTGACCGCCTAAAACGCGCCACTTGCGGGTCAGTTGTCACTTCGCCACCTTCGATTCTCTTCGTTTGCTTCATGGCGAGTCGCCTTCGCTCATCTTAACTGTGGAGCAAATTTCCGTCTTGGCGATCGGGCGGGCGCCACCTGCCGCAAGCAGCTTCCCAATCAGTCCGGTCGGCCCGCCCCGGTTAGCGGGCAAAAAAAACCCGCTGTGATTGCAGCGGGCTTCTTCGTGCCAAACGGATTCAAGTCCTAGAACGGGATGTCGTCATCCGGTTCGCCGCCTGCGGTTGCCGAGGCCGGAGCCTTGGCGCCGCCGGCGCGCGGCGCCTTGCTCTGATCATAAGAAGTGTCCTGGCTGTAGTCCCCGCCGCCGGCACCGCCGCGCGAGCCGAGCATCTGCATCTCGGAGGCTACGATCTCCGTGGTGTAGCGGTCCTGGCCTTCCTTGTCCTGCCACTTGCGAGTCTGCAGGCGCCCTTCCACGTATACCTGCATGCCCTTCTTAAGGTATTCGCCCGCGATTTCCGCGAGCCGGCCGAAGAACACCACGCGATGCCACTCGGTGCGCTCCTGCTTGTCGCCGGTGTTCTTGTCCTTCCAGGACTCCGAGGTTGCAATCGTGATATTGGCTACGGCCTGTCCGTTGGGCGAGTAACGCACCTCCGGATCACGACCGAGATTACCGACGAGAATAACCTTGTTGACGCCACGTGCCATGTAGTTCTCCTTTTCGTTCATCACGGAGCCCCATATCGACGTCTTCTCCGTGAAGCTTAGGGGAGCTCATCTTAGATCAGGTCCGCGAGCCCCGACAACGGATCTCCGCTACCGGCCGCTAGTCGCCCAACCACACGCAACGCTTGACATTCGCCGGCCGCGGGGATTGTGCTCAGGCCGAGGCGACAACCTGCTGGAGCTGGTTCTCATCGAGCGCCCTGGTGTCGACCTTGAGGTAGGCAACACCCTCCTCGCCCAATACCACGGCCTCGGCCACGCCAGGAACGGCCGAAAGGGCCCGCGCGAGGCGCTCGGCGCGGGCGGGATCCTGCTGGCCGATGCTGAGTGTGCGGCTCGCCAGCAGATTGAGCGCCGGCATCGACACTGCAAGTGCGAGCCAAACGACGGCACCGATCGCGGTAAACACGAAAACGCCGCCAACGCCATACTTGCCGAGCACCACGCCACCGGCCGCGCCGCCGACGAAGGCGCCAAGAAACTGCGACGCGCTGTAGACGCCGATCGCCGCGCCCTTCGAATCGGGCGGCGCAATGCGCGAGATGAGGGACGGAAGCGTGGCTTCAAGAAGATTGAATGCGGTGAAGAAGACACCGAGCGAGAGCACGAGCCACATCGCCACTGCGTGCCCCATATAAAGCATGAACTGGCTTGCAAGCAGCGTTGCGATCGCGCCAATCAGCACGGCCCGCATGTGCTGGCGACCGCCGGCGATGAGAAAGGGCAGCATGCCGATCACGCCGGCAATCATGACCGGCAAGTAGAGCTTCCACTGCGCGCTGGCTGGCAGGCCAAGCACCGTGACGACCGTATGGGGCAACACGAGAAACATGGCCGTGAGCACCATGTGCAGCACGAAAATGCCGGCATCGAGACGCAGGAGCTGCGCATCCCGCAAGATGACCGCGAATTGCTGCCGCCGCCCGACACTTGCGACCTTGGTGCTACGAACCGGCGTCGGAACCCCGACCAGCAACACCGTCACCGCCACCAGCGCGAGGCCCGCCGTCAGCCAGAAAATTCCACGCACGCTGATCATGCCGGTCAACACCGGTCCCAGCACGAGCGAGAGCATCATCGCGCCACCTATGCTCACACCGATGACGGCCATGGCCTTGCTTCGCTGTTCCTCGCGGGTGAGATCCGCCACCAACGCCATGACGGCGGCGGCAATCGCTCCGGCGCCCTGCAGCGCCCGACCGAGAATCACACCCCAGATCGAGGTCGACATGCCCGCCACGGCCGAACCGGCGGCAAAGATCAGCAACCCGAGAAAAATGAGCGGCTTGCGCCCAAATCGGTCGGACGCCATCCCGTAGGGGATCTGCAGTATCGCCTGGGTGAGGCCATAGGCACCAAGCGCGAGCCCGATGAGCGCCGGGGTGTGGCCGGTGAGCCCCTCGGCGTACAGCGCGAATACCGGAAAAATCAGGAAAAGACCGGCCATGCGCAGTGCATAGATGCCGGCCAGCACGCCGACCGAGCGACGCTCGAGCGCCGTCATGGGGTTGCTCGGCAGGCGGGATGAAGCCATCAGCAGTGAATCAACCAGATAAGCGCCGAAAAGGCGGGAACATCGCAGCCGGGACAGAGCGGTTTTGCCCGCCGGGCAGGCGAGGCCGTATAGTAGCAGGTTCACTTTTTCACAGGAATGACCGGGCCGGCATGGACCACATCCGCATCCGCGGTGCGCGCACCCATAACCTCAAGAATATCGACGTCGACCTGCCGCGCGACCGCCTGATCGTGATTACCGGGCTGTCGGGCTCGGGCAAGTCCTCGCTCG
>DKBM01000080.1:0-14397 GCA_002451215.1 Proteobacteria bacterium UBA6900 | reverse complement strand
GAGCTTGAGATCACCGAGAGCGCCGTTATGGAGGATCCCGCGCGCGCACACGATCTGCTGCAACGGCTCGCCGATATGGGTTTGCGCATTACCGTGGACGACTTCGGCACGGGCTACTCATCGCTTGCCTACCTGAAGAAGCTGCCGGTGTCGGCCGTCAAGATCGACAAGTCATTTGTCACGGGGATGGAGCGCAGCGAAAACGATGCGATCATCGTTCGCACCAGCATCGACCTCGCGCATAATCTCGGCCTGTCCGTGATCGCCGAGGGGGTCGAGAGCGACGATCTGTTACGGCGGTTGGCGGAACTCGGCTGCGACGTTGCGCAAGGTTTCTATCTCAGTCGCCCACTCGCCCCGGACGAACTCATCACCTGGCTCAAGGAGTCGTTTTGGGGCCTGCACTCCCGCACGACCGGACTTGACGCCGGACGTCCCCTGCACCACTAACCTCGCCAAGGTTTAATGCCGAAGCTGGCGCGCGAGCCGCCGCCGATCGCGTGCTCGCTACCACGCGAGCGCCTTGAGTGGGGTAAGATGCCGAGTGTCTTACGGATGGCAGGGGAATGGCTATGGCGGCGGATAGTGGGCAGGTCGTGATTGTTACGGGTGCAGTGGGCAACCTGGGGAACGCCGTCACCGAGGCTTTTGGCGGCGCGCGGCGCGTGCTCGTGGACCGATCGGCGCAGCGTCTGGCGCAGCGTTACCCAGAGCTGGTGAACGCAGCCGATACGCTGCTGATCGGGGACGTGAATCTCGCCGATGAGAAAGACGTGCGGCGCATCGCAGCGATGACGCTCGAGCGATTTGGACGGATCGACGCACTGCTGAATACCGTCGGCGGGTTTGCCGGCGGTAAGCCGGTGCATGAGGAGGATCTTGCCGTCTGGGACCGCATGTTCGAGATCAATGTGCGTACCGCGTTGCTGATTTGCCGTGCCGTCATCCCGCAAATGATTCGCCAGGGAACGGGCGCCATCGTCAACGTCGCCGCTCGAGCGGCGCTGGCTGGGGTGGGCGGGCTCGGGGCCTATTGCGCGGCGAAGAGCGGGGTTATCCGCCTCACGGAGAGTATCGCGCAAGAATTGAAGCCGCACGGCGTTCGGGCCAACTGCGTGCTGCCGGGCACCATCGATACCCCGCAAAATCGCAAGGACATGCCGGAAGCGGATTTCAGCAAGTGGGTGGCGCCCGCAGCTATTGCCCGCGTGATGGCATTCCTGGCCTCGGATGCGGCGGGTGCCATTACCGGTGCCGCAGTACCGGCCTACGGTCGTAGCTAGGAGGCCAGCCGGCCTCTCTGCCAGCCTGCTCAGCTGCGGGCTGCAGGGGACAAAATTCGGGAGTCGCAGCGCAACGATGTGTCAAGCCCAAAAGCGATCCGATTCGCCGTTTATGCACACGGCGTCGGGTTTCCGATGGCTACCATGACTTCTCGATCATCACGCCGACTGCTGCTCGCGCAACATCTCCTAACATATTGAAAAAATAAGTATAAATTCAGTCGATTAAATTTTAATCAATCTGACATTTCGCGGCAGTTGCGCACGGCAGAGCATTTCGCGGAGCCCTTCACCCACATTGTTATCCACAGAAACTGTTAGTAACCAACGTTTGCTTTAGGGACAACGATTTAGGTGGAACTGGTGACCTGCAACTCAACGTGGAGCGGAATGTTTCACGCGCCGGTGCCGCGTTGACCATGAACCTCAGCCCATTCAGAGTCGCGCGATGACGCGAGCTCACCGCGTGCTTCAGGTCGCGGTTCCCGCGCCGCTCTTCAAGCACTTCGACTACGACGTTGGGGCTGATCCACCGGCGCGCGGCGTCCGCGTGCTGGTGCCCTTTGGCCGCGGAAAGCGCGTCGGCATCGTACTAGGGGTCTCCACCGAGTCGACGCTTGCTCCAGAGCGCCTCAAGGGCGTCCTGGATGTGCTTGATGATGTGCCGCTGCTTCCGGAGCGCCTCATTTCACTGCTGGAATGGGCCGCGACCTACTATCACCACCCGCTCGGCGAAGTATTGGCGGGGGCCCTACCGGCAATCCTGCGCTCGGGTCGGCCGGCTGACGCCCGTGGCGTCCGATTCTGGGTGCTGACGGAGGCGGGGCACGCGACGGATCTCGGCCTCCTGAGTCGCGCTCCTGCGCAGCGGCGCATCGTACAGGAGCTCGCCGCCGCAGCTGATGGTCTGGACGCCGTTCAGCTCGCGGAACTGCTACCCGCACACGCGAGCCCATTGCGTGCGCTGGTTGAGAAGGGCCTGGTGGCGGCCCATCAACGCGACTGCCTCGCTGGAGGGTCGCAGGCGCTGTCGCCCGGTCCGAGTCTCAATGCATCGCAGCAGAGTGCGGTAACGGCGATCAGCGGCGCGCTTGATCGCTTCCAGTGCCATTTGCTGCACGGTGTTACCGGAAGTGGCAAGACGGAGGTCTATCTGCATGCCATTGAGCTGGTGCTCGCCCGGAACAAGCAGGCGCTCGTGCTGGTGCCGGAAATCGGTCTCACACCGCAACTTGTGAATCGCTTTCGCGCCCGCTTCTCGGTGCCAATCGCGATGCTGCACTCCGGACTTTCCGATCAGGAACGATTGTGCGCGTGGCTTGCCGCCCAGGATGGGCGTGCGCCAATTGTGCTCGGTACTCGCTCGGCCGTGTTCGTGCCGCTCAAGTCTCCAGGCATCCTCATCGTGGACGAGGAACACGACGGCTCCTATAAGCAGCAGGATGGTTTTCGCTACCACGCCCGCGATGTGGCGGTCATGCGCGCCGCGCGCGACAAGATCCCGGTCGTGCTCGGGAGTGCCACGCCATCGCTCGAGAGCATGCAGAATGCGCGCGAGGGGAACTACCAGCTAATCGAGCTGCCCGAGCGCACCGGCGCGGCCGTCTTGCCCAGCGTGCAATTGCTCGATATGCGGCGGCTGAAAGCCACAGACGGGCTATCCGCGCCGCTGCGCGAGGCCATCGCCGTGCGCCTCGCGCACGGTGAGCAGAGTCTGCTGTTTCTCAATCGCCGCGGTTTCGCACCGGTATGGATGTGCCACGATTGCGGTTGGGTGGCCGTTTGCCGGAGATGCGATGCGCGCCTGTTCTACCACCAGGGTCATCACAGGCTCCGCTGCCATCACTGTGGGCACGAGGAGCCGCTCGCCGAACACTGCCCCCAGTGCGCGACAGGCCAGCCAAAGCCTCTCGGCGAGGGGACCGAGCGCATCGAAACGGCCATTGCGCGCTGTTTCCCCAGCGCGCGCATCGAGCGCATCGATCGAGACACGACACGTCGCAAGGGATCGCTCGAGGAAAAGCTCGCGCGCGTGCATGCCGGCGAGGCCGATATCCTGGTCGGCACGCAGATGCTCTCCAAGGGTCACGACTTTCCGAACGTCACTCTGGTCGGGGTTTTGAATGCAGACCAGGGTCTTTACAGCGTGGACTTCCGGGCGCCCGAGCGGCTATTCCAGCAGATCGCACAGGTAAGCGGTCGTGCCGGGCGCGCGGAAAAGCCTGGCGCGGTACTGATTCAGACCTGGCATCCGGACCATCCGTTGTTCGCCGCGCTGGCGCGGCACGACTTCCCCGCGTTCGTAGACTTCGCGTTGAATGAACGGCGAGAGACCGGCTATCCACCATTTAGCTTTCTTGCGCTATTGCGCGCCGAATCGCCAAAGCGCGATACGACTTACCGGTTTCTGGAGAATGCCCGTGCGTTGGCCGGTAAGCCGCCGGAGGTCTCACTCACTGATCCAATGCCGGCGCCAATGGAACGGCGCCAGGGTCGCTATCGCGCGCAGCTGCTTGTTCAGTCGCGGAGCCGCAAGGCGCTGCACGCGTTCTTGCACACGTGGGTTTCCGGGCTCGCGGAAAGCGCCGGTGGCCGACAGGTGCGCTGGTCGCTCGACGTCGATCCACAGGACCTCTTCTGATTTCGGCGCGTGATCAGGTGCGCCATCGGAACCAGCCGGTGAGGGAGAGTCGTTCATGAGTGGTTGGCAGGACTTCGTGTGCTACAGAATCGCCGAGAAAGCACACGAGCGTGCCGCCCTGCGACGCGACGTCGCGGTAGGGCGAATCAGCGCGTTCGCTCTCAAACAGGCGCAGGTTGCCGCCCCAGCCGGATTCCCATGTTTCGTTGAGACAGAGCACGGCCGATACCGCACGCCGGGGATCGCCCCGGAATCGATGCCGTTGGTAGAAGCCTCCTGGAGGGTAAAGCGCAAAATGGCACGCATAATCAAGTAACCCGAGGAACAGCCGCTCGTTAAGGGCAAACCGAAGCGCCTCCATCTGCGCGAGGTAAGCGCGTCTCACCTCGCTGCCAGGCGTATCGAACCACCAGATGTAATCGCCGCGAACGTCCGGTCGCAAGACGCGCGTCTCTCCCATGCCCACCCCGGCCGCATGGAAGCGTCCCGCCAAGAATGCGGTGCGCGATTCGCGTGCCAACCCCAGCACAAGATCGGGCGCGAGGAAACCCGCTCGAAGGGCGACACCTGTGCGCGCCAGTGCATCAGCAATATCGGCGGCCGCGTTGGGGTCGATCACAGCGGGCTTACGATGAGTTCGGCGATTTCGCGTCCGCTACCGTCGTTCACGAGACGGTAGACGTCCCAGTGCCGGGTGCCGTCGATGCCGCACAGCCCATAGCGAAACGGCATGTCGCGACCGACCAGCGCGAAGCGCAGATCGTTGAACCAAACGCACCGACGATCACCGGCCCGGTCAATGCGGTAGAGCGCGGGAAACAGTGCAAAGCGGCGAAACCGAGCAAAGCTCGCCGAGCGCCAGACTCGTTCAGCCAGTTGGGCCTCGATCGGTGCGTCGCCAAAACGCGCGACGCGCTGCCACTGCAACTGATCTTCCGGACGATAGGAAGCAGCGACCCGGCGGAGCCAAAAGGCCTCGGGCGGAACCGGAGCCGGCGCTTCGCGCGCCAGCAGATCCACGTAGGCGAGCTGGTAGCTGTCCCTGCCCTCGAGCACCACCATCCAGTTGAACGGTGAGAACGGCTGGGGAAGCGCCGATACGGCGGTGCCTGTGAGATGCTGGTCGGCAACATAGCGCGTTCCGATGGCCACAGCGCGCTGATGCATTATTCCCTGAAGACCGATGTAGCCAGCCAGCACTGCGAGGGCGAACACCGCCGGCTGGCGCGTCGCGCGCCAGATTGACGAGGCCGCGAGGCCTGCGATCAAAATGGCCGTGAAGTACGGGTCGATAATAAACGTGGTCGGCAACTGCAGGCGCCAATCCGTGAGCGGGGCAAGCACCATGGTGCCAAAGGCGGTAATGACATCACCGCCGATATGGATTGCGATGCCGAGGGCGATGACCGGCGCAATGGCGCGCCACGAATAGCGCCGGCGCAGCAGCAGCCACACCGCCAGTCCCAGCACTGCCGTCCAGACGGGCAGCATGACGACCGAGTGGGTGATACCGCGATGGGTGGTGAGATAGGTGAGCGGGTCCAGCAGCAGGACAACAATGTCGCTATCGGGAAAGGCCGCTGCCCAGAACCCGAGCCATACGCGCGTGCGGCGCGGCAGCTCGCCGGCCCCTGGCGCAGCGGGTTGAGTCGCGCGCGCCAGGAGCGCGCCAGAAAGGGCGTGAGTGAGTGTGTCCATGCGGCGCAGAGCCAGACCGAATCAGTCTAGCATCGTGCGCGGCACATTTAACCCGCTGCCAGTTCGCGCCGCTCGTAGAGGAAGTAGACGAGCGGGATCACGAACAGCGTCAACACTGTCGAGGCGAACGTGCCGTAGATGAGCGACACGGCGAGGCCACCAAACACCGGGTCGAAGGCCATGATTAGCGTGCCGAGTATGATCGCGGCGGCGGTCAACATGATGGGGCGCAGGCGCGTGACACCCGCTTGCAGGACGGCTTCGTCGAGCGCATGACCTGCGCGGCGGTACTCGAGAATAAAGTCGATCAGCAGCAGTGAATTCCGAACCACGATGCCAGCCAACGCGATCACGCCGATCATCGAAGTGGCGGTGAAATACTGGCCCATGATGGCATGTCCAGGAAGCACGCCGACCACGGTAAGCGGGATTGCCCCCATCACGATCAACGGAACGGCAAACGACCGGTAATAGCCGACCAGTACGAGATAGATCAGGATGATCGCGACGCCGAAGGCGGCGCCGAGGTCGCGGAACACATCGAGCGTGAGACGCATCTCGCCGTCCCAGCGCACGCTATACCCGGTTGTATCCGGGTCGGCCATGAAATACTGCGTGAGCTTCACGCCGTCCGGCACCTGGTTAGCGCCCAGCCAGCGCCACATCTTGAGCACTGCATACACCTGGCTGGTGGTGGCGAGCTCGCCGGTGACGTACACCACCGGATACTGGTCCTTGTGCAGGATCGGTTTCGGCGCGGTAACGCGCTTGATTTGGGCAATGCTGGTGAGTGCCACCTGGCGGCCCTGCGGTGTCGTAAAGAACACCCTGTCGAGATCGGCGGGGCCGCGGCGCCCGGAGGTCGGGATCCGAAAGCGAATTGGCACCGGCTCCTTTTCAAACTCGAGGTGCACGGTGGTCACATCCATGCCGGCGAGGAAAGCGTGCAGCGTTTCCGCGACCTGCGCCGGCGCGATTCCGGCCAGCATGGCTCTTTCGCGATTGATCACTATGTCGTATTCAACGTGGTCGTCAGTGACCGAGTCGTCAATATCGACAACGTCCGGAGTTTTCGCGAAGACCTCGCGCCGCAACTTGCCTGCGATCTCGCGCAGCCGTTGGTAATCGGGACCATACAGTTCTGCAAGGATGGTGGCACGTACCGGCGGGCCGGGCGGATCCTCGACAACCTTGATATTCGCGCCGGTCTCTGCGGCCAGCCGCGCGAGCGGCGCACGCAGCGCGAGCGCAATGTCGATAGAGGAGGTCCAGCGATCATGCTTGTTGCGCAGATTGACGCGCACGTCCGCCACGTTCGGTCCCCGGCGCAGCCCTGCGCCGCGTAGCAGACCATTGAAGTCAACCACTCCCGACTCACCAACCGTGGACTCGTAGGTCTGGACATGGGGATTGGCACGCACCACATCTCCCACCTGGCGTGCCACGCGATCGGTTTCCTCCAGTGGCGTGCCCTCGGGCATGTCGATAGTGACATTGAAGGTGTTGGTGTTGTTCTTGGGCAGCATTTTGAACTGCACCAGATTGAACGCCGGTAGCAGCATGACGGCGAGCATCAATGCCCCAATGCCCCAGAAGAAGCGCACCCGTGCATCGCGCTGCGAGAGCAACCGGCGCAGGAGCGGCTCGTAGCGCATCTCGAGCCAGCCGCGGCCATGGTGCTCCACCCCCTCATGTTCGTGGCCGCGTACCTTGAGAAAACGATACGCGGCCCAGGGCGCGACGGTATAGGCGATGGCAAGCGAGGTAAGCATCGCAATCGGAACGTTGAATGGAATCGGTGCCATGTACGGTCCCATCATCCCTGTGACCCACAACATCGGCAGGAAGGCCAGGATCACGGTAAAGGTCGCGAGATTGGTTGGTTTGCCGATCTCATTGACCGCCAGCACGGCGTGTTTCAGGCGATCGACCCCGTTGCGTGCGTAGTGCCGGAAGATGTTCTCGATAACGACAATCGAATCATCCACCAGCAACCCCAGCGACAGGATGAGCGCAAACAGTGTGATTCGATTGATGCTCTGGCCCGCGATCAGGCCGACCGAGAGAGTGATGAAGAGGATAAGGGGGATGGTGACGGTCACGATCGACGCCGCGCGCCAGCCAAGAAAAAGCACGAGCAGTGCGACCACTGTGGCAATGGCGATCGCGAGATGTTCCATCAGTGTGTTGACGGCATCGTTCGCCTTGGCGCCATCGTTGCGTGTGACGTTGACGTCGATACCCGCCGGAATGACGCCTGCTCGCACGCGCTTCAGCTCGGCAAGCACGTTGTCGGCAACGGTCACCGCGTTGCTGCCGGCCCGCTTGGCGATCGCAATCGTCACGGCCGGCACTTCGAAGTCCGGCGGCCGCTTTCCATCGAACGCCGGCCCATAGCCGATGCGGTGGACTCGCTCGGGTTCGCCGTAGCCGTCGATGACGCGGGCTACATCCTTCAGGTATACCGGGCGGTGCGCGGCCAGCGCTACGACGAGACTTGCGACGTCCCCGGCCGTTTTGAGCGCGCCGCCGGCCTGGACGGTGGCCATTCGGTTGTCGGAAATGAAGCCACCCGAGGGGATGTCCACGTTGGTCGCCTCGACCACACGGCGGATATCGGCGAGCGTGACGTTATAGCGGTGCATGCGCTCGAGATCGAGATAAACGTTGATGCGCCGTGGTTCCCCACCGTGCAGGAACGTGAACGACGTATCCTCGACCCGCCGCAGATGCTCGAGCACGTCGCTAGCAATGCGCCGCAGCGTGCAGGGATCGCGTTCGCGGCAGGAAAGCGAAATCGTCAGAATCGGTACATCATCTACATCGACCGGCTTGACCAGCGGTTGCTGGGTGCCCGCCGGCATGCGGTCGATGTTGCTCATGATCTGGTTGTAGAGCTTGACGAGCGAGTCCTCCTTGTCCTGCCCGACCTTGAACTGCACCGTGACGACGCCAAGTGAATCCATGGCGATGCCGTAGGTGTGGTCGATGCCCGCCATTCCCTGCAGGATGGCTTCGAGCGGCTTGACGATGAGCTGCTCGATCTCCGTGGGCGAAGCGCCCGGCTTGCTGATCATCACGTTGGCCGCCGGCACCACGATCTTGGGGTTCTCCTCGCGCGGCGTGACGAGGAACGCGAACAGGCCGGCGAGGAACGCAAACAACATGATCAGCACCGTGAGCTTGCTGTCGACGAAATATGCGGCGACCCGCCCGGCGAGATTGAGCGGGCTGTCAGAGGATGTGCGCTGCTTGCTGGCCATGGCTTGTCGCGGAATGCTGTTCGGAGCCTCGGGTTGCCGCGGTGCGGCTACTGTTTGCGAATCGGCCGACCGTCATACAGGCTGATGAGTTCGCCCAGCACAATGGTTTCGTTACCGGTGAGGCCGCTAAGGATTTCAACTTCGTTTGCGCCGAGGGTTCCGCCCGGCTTGATCATTCGAAACCGCGCGAGCCCGCCATCCAGCACATAGACGCCGGTGATGCCGGCGCGCTCAACAAGCGCGGCACGCGGCACGCGCGTCGGGAGCTCGCCCCGCAGCGTAATCACCGGACGCTCGACGGGCTGTGCTTGCTCGATGGGGCGCGGCACCGGGTCGCTACACGCCGCGAGCGCCGCCGCACCAACCAGCAAGAGCACCCGCGAAACGCGTCTGGCGGTCATGGCTGTGGGTCTCCGGGTGGTGTGAAGGCCCCCTGTGCGAGTGCAAGTGCCGCCTGGCTGACTTCCAGGCTCAGACGCGCACCGAGCTCTTCGTTGCGCGCCTCCACCAGTGCGCGTTCGGCCTGCAACAGATCGATCAGGATGGTGCGACCCTGCCCGTAGCGAAGCTGCACCTGGCGGACGGTTTCCCGGGCGCGTTCGACGTTACCGGTCGCGATTTCGTGCCGCTCGCGTGCCTCGCGCAGCGCCTGGTAGGCATCGCCCACCTCCTGGCGCACGCTCTGAGTACGCGCCTGCACCTGCCACTCTGCCCGTTTGGCCTCGGCCGCGGCGGCGGAAACGCCCGCGCTCGCCTGGCCGCCGGAATAGAGATCAAGTGCCACCACGCCCATGACGCTGTTCGAGCTATCGTTGGCATCGCCGTTGTCGAAACGATTGTGCGTCGCGACAAGGTCGACTTGCGGGAGGTGCGCGGCACGCGCGGCATCGACCTGCGAGCGGGCCGCGAGCTGCACGGCTTGCGCAGCAGCGAGGTCCTTGCGCTGGGCCAGCGCCGTTTGTTCGAGCGTTGCCGGCTCTGCAGGTTGCGGCGGCATCGAAACGCTACTGCCCGGGTAGGGCGTCACCGATGGCTCGACCGACGCCGGCAGTCCCATCACGCGAGCCAGCTGATGACGCGCCCGCTCCAGACGTGTGCGCGCCTGCGCGCGCGCTGATTGCATGGCTGCGAGATTGACCTCGGCGGTGAGCTTGTCCGAGGAGACGATGCGTCCTTCGCGCGCAAGGCGCCCAGTGGTGTCCGCATGCTGAGTCGCTGAGCCAACCGCGTCCTCGGCGATGATGAGTCCCTGCTCGGCGAGTTGCACATTCAGATACGCTTGCAGGCTGTAAAACGCCGTGAGCTCGCGCGCCCGCTCAAACTCAAGTTGGGCGGCCTTGGCCATCTCGGCGGCGCCCTCTGCCTGCGCACTCACGCGCCCGCCGGTATAGAGCGACCAGCGCAACCCCAACTGCCCCAGGTAGAGCTCGCGATACCCGGGATTGTTCAGCCGCGCGGGATCGAAGTCCTGCGCCGTGACGCTGCGGGTATTGAGTCTGCCGGCGAAGGCATCGAGCGCGTTGTTGCTGCTGCTCGCGCTCAGGTTCAGTCCAAGTTGCGGCAATTGGGCGCCACGCGCGGCATCGCGCCGGCTACCGGCGGCGGCGGCTTGCTCGCGCATGCCAAGCAGCTCAGGGTTGTGCTCAAGAGCGTAGTGAATCGCCTGCTCGCGGGTGAAGACATCGGCATGCGCAGGTGCCACGAGCAGACCCAAACCGGCCGCGATCACCAGACCGCGCAGCAGCAAAGAACAATTCCATCTCGATACCGATCCTTGCATGGCCTGCTTTCCGCTAGGGTTCACAGTGCCTAGATACTGGCGCGGTGACAAAAAATCAATGATGCCGGTCAAGCTCAGACCGGTCGCACCACCACCAGGATCACGGTGCCGACCAGAACAAGCACCGGCAGTTCATTGAACCAGCGATAGTAGACATGGCCATGGCGGTTGCGATCGCCGCGAAAGTCGCGCACCACCTTTGCGCAATACGCGTGGTATGCGATCAGTAGCGCCACCAGCGCAAGCTTCCAGTACAACCATGCGCCAACGACACCGTAATAGAGCCACAACCACAGCCCAAACGTGATCGTCAGCACGCCGCCCGGCGTCATGATGCCAAAGAAGAGCTTGCGCTCCATTACCTTGAATCGCTCGTTGCCGGCGCGATCCGCAACCTCGCCGCCGGGCGGACANNCGACGTGTGTCAGGAGCGCGCCAGTTCGAGTTCGATCGCCTGGCGCAGGCGCGCCGCATCGAGCAGGCCGGCGTGTGAATACACAACGCGTCCGCTCCGGTCCAGCAGGAACGTTGCGGGGATATAAGGCACGCCTCCGAACGCGCGCACGGCGTCGGCGCGCACGTCGAGCACCACCGGATAAGGCAGGCGATGCTGCTCTGCAAACTGCGCGACATGCAGTGGGGGATCGTAGGGCATGGCTATCGCGAGCACGGCAACGCGCTGCGGCGCAAACTCTGCATGCAGGGCAAGAAGCGCGGGCAGCTCTTCNNGCCTCGCGGCCATCGAGCAGCGCGAGCGGGAAATCCTCCACCGCGCGCGGTGCGCGCCATGGCAGCCACCACACCAGCATCGCGGTGGCCACGCTGATCAGCACCAGCGCCAGCAGCATCGAGCCGCGGCGCTTGAACAGCGAAGTGGGCTTGCGCATGGCGGCATTGTACCGCCGCTGTGAAGGCGTCAGGGACAAAAAAGAAACCCGGCACTCGCCGGGTTTCCGATGGACACAGCCGTCTTTGGGCTACCTAAAAGCGCCAGTTGTAACCAACGCTCCAGTAGTTCATGTCCTCCATCAACGTGACTTCAGCGTCAAGCGTTCCGCCCCCCAGCTTGAAACCGGCGCCGACCCCGAAGGCCAAACTGGTGCCGTCGCTCGCTTCGCTGCCGCCTCTGTCAACTTTGAAGTCCTGGTGAGAGATACCACCCTTGGCCTTAAAACTGATCGATTCAGTTAGCGGGTAGATGTAAGCACCATATGCGGCGAGTGTCGTAATACCCCAGTCTCCGTAGGCACCCGCATCGCCATCCAGCAGGGTAAAGTTCACCTCGCCTTCAACGGCCAGTCGCCCACCGCCAAGGTTCGCGGCGATGGCGGAATCCGGGCCAAGCAGGTTGTAGCCTCCATAAACGCCAATCGCAAAGGCCGGGTCGAATCCACTATAGCCCGAATCCATGAAGCCGACCTTGCCGCCAAGGTAAAGCGGGCCCGCGGCGTGAGCGTTGGAACCAACCGCAAGTCCTGCGACGATCGCCATAGCCGCAATGATTTTCTTGATGTTCATTCTTGAGTCCTCTGGTTCAATTCATTCCGTCTGATGGTACGTCTTGCGTCCGTGCCGTGCGAAACGCTGCACGACGAGAATTTTACACCCGGTTGCGCTTCAATAGTCGAGGCGAAGCGCGCCACAGTCGAGAGGAAGAAGGCGAAATGGTCCGCCTATCCAGCAATTGAGCGCGTCCATCAACAAATCTACAAGAAGAGCGGAACCAGATCATTGAGATAGCGCTGTCCGAGCGAGGTCGGTCGAAGGTGGACGAGGTCTTCCTCGATCAAACCGCGCGACCGGGCAATCTCGAGCTGACTGGCGATCTGACCGATTGGCAAGCCGGTGCGTTCATCAAACAACGACTTGTCGAACCCGGTGGTCAGACGCAAAGCGTTCATCATGAACTCACCCACGGTCTGATTGCGCGTGAGGCGCGATTCGCCGCCGATCGCATCCTTCGTGCCGGCAGCAGCCAAATAGGCGGCCGGATGCTTTTGCTTCCATAGCCGGGTGATCCCCGAGGGATCGGTGAGCTTGGCATGCGCACCGGCCCCGATGCCGAGATAGTCGCCAAACCGCCAGTAGTTGAGATTATGCGAGCACTCGCGACCGGGTCGCGCGTAGGCCGACACTTCGTACTGGTGGTAACCGGAGGTAGCAAGAAGTTGCTGAATCGCCTGCTGCATGTCCCACAACGTGTCGTCCCCCGGCAGGTCGGCCGGCGGGTTGCTGGCAAACCGCGTGTTGGGTTCGATGGTGAGCTGGTAAACGGAGAGATGCGCCGGCTTGGCGCCAATCGCGGTGTCGATATCGGTAAGAGCCTGCGAGAGCGTTTGATCGGGTAGGCCGAACATCAGGTCGAGATTGAAGTTGTCGAAGCCTGCGTCGCGCGCGGCCCGCGCTGCCTCGAGTGCCTCGGTACGCCCGTGGATGCGCCCGAGCACCGAGAGCTTGGCGTCCTCGAAACTCTGGATGCCGATCGACAGCCGGTTCACGCCGGCTTCGCGAAAGGCGCGAAACCGCTCGAGCTCTACCGTGCCGGGATTGGCCTCGAGCGTGATCTCGGCCTGCGGCGCGAGCGGCAGGCGCGCCCGGATCCCGGAGAGCAACCGGTCGATGTGCTCCGGATCGAAGAGGCTTGGCGTGCCGCCGCCCAGAAACACGCTGTGCACGATTCGGCCCCAGACGCGCGGCAGATCGTGCTCCAGATCGCGCAGCAGTGCCGCCACGTACTCTTCTTGTGGCAGCTCGCCGCGTACCGCGTGCGAGTTGAAATCGCAGTACGGGCACTTGCGCACGCACCACGGCAGGTGCACGTACAGCGAAAGCGGAGGAAGCGAGGAGAATCGAAACATCGGAGGACGAGTGGGCGACGAACCCGTACAGTCTACCACCAGCTCGAGCGAGCCGTGCGGCCGCTCAGGTGTGCGGTACGTCGACGGGAGCGCGGCGAGCCTGCGGCAGCGTGACGAGCAGCACGCCAGCCAGGGTAATCACCATGCCAACGACCTGCAGATCTCCCAGCGCCTCATCGAGCAGCCACCAGCCGAGCACCACCGCCACCAGCGGGTTCACATAGGCATAGGTCCCGAGCACGGCGGGGCTCACTTCGTGCACCAGCCAGATGTAGGCCGCGAACGCGAAGCACGAGCCGAACACGATGAGGTAGGCGAGAGCGGAAAGCGCTGCCGGGTTCCACACCCAGCGCGGGACTTCACCGGCAACAACACCCATGAGGCAGAGGATCGCACCGGCGATGAATGATTGGCAGCCCGCGAACATGAGCGGCGGCGTGGCCGGCCGCACGCGCTTCATGTAGATCGAGCCCGATGCCCAGGCGAGCGCCGCGAACAGGATTGCAAGCTGGGCAGCGAACTGCTCGAGCAACATCGGTCCGGCCGGCACCAGCAGCAGCGCTGCGCCGACGAACCCGAGTGTTAGCCCGATCAGAATGCGCGGCGCAAGCGCGTGGCCCTGCGGGCCAAGCGTGCCGAGCCCGGCAATCCAGAGCGCGGCAGTGGTGACCAGCAGCGCTGCCTGATTCGAAGGCAGCCACTGCTCGCCCCACACCACCAACCCATTGGCGAGTACCAGCATCAGGACTGCGGTGACAAGCAGGATGCGCCAGTCAGAGACTGCCTGCCCGATGGCTTGGCCGCGCCAGTGGGCATAGGCGATCAACAGCAAACCGGCAATTGCGAGGCGCGAGCCGGCGAACAGTGCCGGCGG
>DKBM01000130.1:0-12930 GCA_002451215.1 Proteobacteria bacterium UBA6900 | reverse complement strand
GCCCAGGCCCATCGCGATATCGAGGCGCGCAAGACCACCGGCTCGACAGTATTGCTACCTTAAGGAATCAACCTTACTCGACCTCAGCAAATCCGCGCTGGCCGCCATGCCGTCGGGACCCCCAACAACAATCGCGGGGTTCGATTTCAGGTGTCTCTGATATTGGCGAGAGCGGAGCTCTGACTTCGCTCTTCGCAATAAGTACGTCCCTGAACCGGCAGTGCAGGGGCACTGCACAGCTTGCCAGTCAATTTCTGTAAGGTTCCTTGTCTTGCGACACCCCGGGCGCCTTGACGTTGAGCAGGATCACCTCGATCTCCTCGATGATTTCCTCCTGTCTCAACACCCGGCTGCGCCGGTCGAGCTCTTCGCGTCGATCGTCCAGGTGGCGGATGGCGGAGTCGAGATGTTGCTCCCGTTTCTGGTTTTCTGCCATCAGTGACGTGTAGAGCAATTCGGACAGCGTGGCAAACAGATATTGCTCGAACAGCTCCGCAAACAGAACCGGCGGCGCAAGATTGAGTTGCGGTGGGTGGCCGAACTGCCGCTTCGGACCCGGGACATGCGCAAACGCGGGATACAGCGCACGTTCACGCAGATCGCCACCGTTGCTGTCGTGATACATGACGGAAAGCGCAAGCGGGCCGTGCTCGCCCTGGACCGTGGCGATCGACCGGGCCAGCTGATTAAGTACGCTGCCCACTTGCTCGGTAGCACTGGCGCCATCGAGGGCGATCGTTGACGCGATACGGTCGTCGAGCCGGATAGCCAGGCGGCGTCCGACCGCGATGATCGTGCTATTCGCGCCGGAATGATCCGATACCTGTGGCGCATGCGCCAATCGATCGTTGAAATCACCGCAGAAGCCCCGCTCGGAGCCGATCAGGATCAAAACACGCCCGACGGGCGCGGTGACCGGACGAACGTCTGGATAATGGGTCAGCAGATCCGCCGCCATCGTCTCGATGTCGGCGACCTGGTGCTGCTGAACCGCCAGGAAGCGGGCGAGTTTATGGGTTTCCATCGTGGCGAGAGTCTTCATCGAGTTCATCACCTCGCGAATCTCCCCGAGACTATGCAACCGCCCTTCAACCTCGCGCCGCGCGGTCATGACGGGGCCTTGCCAGGACGCATCCAGCGCGCGACCGCTTTCGACCATTGATCGCGTGGACTGTCGAGGGTGAGATCGGTGTCGCGCAGTGCCAGCGCCAAATTGCCGAGCTGTCTCGGAACGGCTTCGGCTTCAACATGGTCCAGCAATCCGTCATTGAACGCCACCAGCCACGCCATCTGGAACAGCACCGGCAGCGGTGTCAGGCGATCCTGCTTCAGGCACTCGCGCAGCACGCGCCCACGGCGAATGGCCTTTTCGATCGAGGCCTCGAGCCGCGCGCCGAAACGCGTGAACACCTCGAGCTCGAGAAACTGCAGGTAGTCGAGTTTCATGCGACCGGCTTCTTGCTTGATGCGCGGATGCTGGGCGACACCGCCAATGCGCGACACCGAGCGGCTGACATCGATGGCTGGCCGGAACCCGCTGGCGAACAGCTCGGCATCGAGATAGATTTGCCCGTCGGTGATCGAGATCAGATTGGTCGGGATGTAGGCGGCGATCTCCCCCCGCTGGGTTTCGATAATCGGCAGCGCCGTCATCGAACCGCCGCTGTGCTCCGCGTTGAGACAGGTGGAACGTTCGAGCAGCTGGGCGTGCACAGAAAAGATGTCGCCCGGATAGGCCTCGCGACCCGGCGGCCGCCGCAACAGCAACGATAGCTCGCGATAGACCCTGGCATGCGTGGACAGATCGTCGTACAGCACCAGCGTGTCGTACCCTTGCTCCATCCATTGTTCGGCAATGCTACATCCGGCGAACGGCGCCAGATACTGCATACCGGGCAATGCACTCCCCTCCGCCACCACGACCGTGGTGTAGTCGAGTGCGCCGGCCTCACGAAGGGTATCGACCGTCGACACCACCGTCGAGCGGCGCTGGCCGATCAGCACATAGACACAATAAACATTCTTGCCCCGCTGGTTGATGACCGCATCGATGGCAATTGCGCTGCGCCCAATGCCCTTGTCGCCGACGATCAGCTGACGCTGCCCCATGCCGATCGGGATCAGTGTGTCGATGATCTTGTTCCCGGTGTACAGCGGGCGGTTGACGAAATCACGTTCAATGATCGGAGGGGCACGCCGCTGCAACGGCCGCAGCGCGCGGGCATCCGGCGGCGCCAGACCGTCCAGCGGTGCACCGAACGGATCAACCACCCGTCCGCGCAGCGCATTACCAACCGGTATGGCAAGCGGCAAGTGAGACGCTTGTACCGGGGTACCGGCGGTGAGCATGTTGGTTGCGCGCAGCAACACCGCGCCGACCCGTTCGGTGGTCAGGTCGAACACCAGGCCACGGCTGCCGTCCTCAAAGTCGAGTACGTCGTCAATCGCCGCCGACGGCAAACCATCGATCCAGGCGATTCCGTCCCCAACCGACACGACCGTGCCCTGCTCGCGTATATCGAGACGCAGCGCATAACGGTCGACCCAGCGCGCCTGCCGGGCCAGCGGTCCTTCGGCGAGCTCAGTCAGCGGACGATTCATGAGTCAACTCGGCAAATCCCTGCAGTTCGTCCTGGAGATTGGCACGCAGCACCCAGGGGCCCAGCGTAATGCGCAGACCCGCGATCAGCGCCGGGTCTTCATGGTACCGGCAGGTGATGGACCGATCGAAAAGCGTGTGCAACACCGACTCGATCTGCCGGCGCGTCTTGTCATCCAAGACCCGGGCGCTCAGCACCTCCGCGTCGTTCTGGCTGGCTGTCGCCTGCTGACGCAGCGCGGCAACTCGTTCGTCTGGCAGATTTGCCAGTTCTTCCAGCAACAGCGCATTAAGTCGAGTATCGAGATCCGGTCCACTCAATCGACCTAACAGCTTTCCGGCAAATCGCGCGCCCTGGGTCACCGCCTGTTGCTCGCTGTGGCGCCGGGCCTCCATCAGGCGGCGCTCGTCGGCGACCCGCGCCTTCTCGCGCGCGGCCTGCAGCTCCGTCTGCAGCGCTTCAAAGCGGCGCTTACGCTCGGCCTCGAGCTCATGTTGCAGGGCCTCGCGGGATACACCCCGTTCCTGTTCCCACTCGCCGACGCGACCTTCGTACTGCTGTTTAAGCGCTTCCGCCTCGTGTTGGGTTGCCTCGGCCTTCGCGACCGTCTCCTCAATCCCGGCCTTGCGTTTGGCAATGATGTCCAGCACCGGCTGGTACAGGAAGCGTTTCAGGATCCAGACCAGGACCAGGAAGTTGACGATCTCGAGAATGATCGTGGACCAGTCGATTTGCACGCGTCAGTCTCCGGTTCGGTTGACGGCTACTTGACCAGATACTCAAGCAACGGGTTGCGGAACAGAATAATGAGGGCGATCACCAGTACATAGATCGCCAGTGACTCGATCATCGCCAAGCCGATGAACAGGGTGCGCATGATCGACCGCTCGGCCTCGGGCTGGCGTGCCAGGGCATCCAGCGCCGCAGCGATGGCACGGCCCATCGCGAAGGCCGGCAGCAGCACCCCGATCGCGATCCCGAGTGCCGCGGCCACGGTTGAGGCCGTGGTAAACCAGGTCATGTCGTTCATGTGGTCTCCTTGTCTTGATCAGCAGTGCGTTGTTGCGCCTCGAGCCCACCGGCGATGTAGATCAGTGCCAGCATGCCGAAGATATAGGCCTGTACCAGTGCCTCGATGATGTGCAGCATCAGGATCGGGATCGGCACCAGGAATCCGGCGACCAGCAGGATCAGCAGTGCTGCCATCTCCAGACTCATGATGTTGCCAAACAGACGCACCGCGAGTGCCACGGTGCGGGTAACCTCGCTGATAAGGTGAAACGGCAACAGAATCGGACTGGGCGAAAGATAATGGCGCAAATAGGCGCGCAGCCCCTGGGCGCGAATGCCGAACCAGTGCACCGACAGAAACACCAGCAGCGCCAGCGCCGCGGTGGCAGAGAGATCCCCGGTCGGCGAGTGCACGCCCGGAATCAGTCCGGCGAGATTCGCGACCACCAGGAACACCCAAAGCGTTCCGACCAGCGGCAACATGTGTCGCGCCTGCGCCGGGGCCACCGCCGCGATTGCTGCCTCGAGCGCTGTGACCACGCCCTCGACTGCGGTCTGCAACGCCCCGGGACGCAGCGTCAATCGACGCGTCAGCAGCACCGACAGCAGCCCGAGCAGCGCCATGATCACCCAGGTGGTAACCACGGTCTCGGTGATCGCCACCGGCCCGAGCTGCCACACGACCGTCACACCCAGTGCCCCGCCTTGCATTCATCGCTCCCGAATAAACAGGTACACATTGACAGCGCCAACAAACACGCCGAGCAGAATGAGGCTGACTGTCCAGCGGATCGAGAAACCGGCCGCCAGACTGTCCAGCCATTTACCAAGATAGGCGCCACCGATCACCGGCAACACGAACAACAGCCCGAGCGTGCCAATAAACACGGTCTGCGCCAGCAGCGTGTTGCGCTCTGACTCGGCCTTGCGCAGCCGACGCGCCTGTTGTTCCAGGCGCTGACGCAGGCGGTCGTCTTCATTCATACCGGCGACCTCATTTGGCGACCCACCTGCCAGAGACGCTTGAGCAGATATTCCTCCATGATGCGCAGGCTGTTGCGCACGCTGCGCAGTGCCTGCTCCTCGGCCAGCAGCTCCTCCTGCAGGGTCCGGCTGATGCGTTCGTAGTCGTCGTCGAGCACATAGTGGCGGGTGGTGAGCGTCAGCTGATTGTCCACGAAGTAGACCAGCGCCCGCGGCACCGCCAGGTATCGCCATGGTTCCTCACCGACCCGGAAGCGTGCCAAACCAAATTCCAGCGCGGTGAGAAAACGCGCGTGCCGGGCCAGCAAGCCAAAACTCCCGCTGCCATCTTCGCCGATGAACGCGCTCACGCCTTCTATACGCTGCTCTTGCTGGGCAGCGCGCAATAGCAACGTGAACGTATTCATGCCCGCTCCTTCTTGATGGAACCGCGCATGTAGCACTGCTCCTCACTGAGATCGTCATGATGTCCGAGCAGGAATGCCTGGCAATCGGCCAGGGTATCGCCGAGCGGCACGGTCACGCCGGCTATCCCGGTATGGCTGGCTGTCACCCAGAATGGCTGCGTCAGATAGCGCTGCAATCGTCGGGCACGGCCAACGATGCGCTGGTCCTTGGGCGATAACTCCTCGATGCCGAGCATGGCGATGATGTCTTCCAATTCATGATAACGGGCCAGATGCTCGCGCACGCCTTCGGCAATGCTGTAGTGCAGGTTACCGAGAACATGACGATCCATTGCCTTGCTGCCGGACCGAAGTGGATCGACCGCCGGATAGATGCCCTTGCCGGCCTGGGCACGCGACAAAATCACCGTGGTGTCGAGGTGCCCGAGAATCGCGCTGACCGCCGGATCCGTCATGTCATCGGCCGGCACGTACACGGCCTGCACCGAGGTGATCGCGCCACGTTGCGTCGACAGAATGCGGTCTTCGAGTTCTGCCACCTCGGAAGTGAGCGTCGGCTGATAGCCGAGAACGGCCGGCATGCGCCCGAGTAAACTGGAAATCTCGCTACCCGCCTGCACAAACCGGAATACGTTGTCCATCACGAACAACACTTCGCGCTGCAGCGTATCGCGCAGGTACTCGGCGTAGGCCAGGGCCGAAAGCCCGACCCGAAAGCGCACGCCTGGCGATTCGTCCATCTGACCGAATACCATCACCGTCTGCGGCAGCACACCGGCCTTGCGGATTTCGTGCCACAGCTCGTGCGCCTCGCGTATGCGCTCGCCGACCCCGGCAAACACATTGACACCTCCATGCAGCGCCGCGATCGCGTGCATGAACTCCATCACCAACACCGTCTTGCCAACCCCGGCGCCACCAAACAGCCCGGTCTTGCCACCCTTGACGAAAGGACACAACAGGTCGATTGCCTTGACGCCGGTTTCGAGTATGCCGCTCGCGCCACGCGCCTCATTCAGCATTGGCGGCGGTGTATGAATGTTTCGAAACTCGGCCTGCTCGAGCGCCGCTCCACCATCGAGCGGCTCGCCGAACAGGTTGAGCATCCGGCCAAGACAGGCCTGGCTCACCGGCACATCGAGCGGAGCACCGGTATCGAACACCGGCATGCCGCGCCGCAGCCCGCTGGTGTAGTGCAGCGTGATCGCCACGGCGTGTTGCGGATCGAGATGCTGGTGCACTTCGAACAGATAGGTATCGCCATTGACCACGGTCGAAAGTGCGCGCCGCAACGGCGGCAACCGGTCGCAGGCGATGACGGCCACCGGTCCATGGACTTCAGAAATCGTGCCAACCGGTTTCGTCGGCTCCGACTGGCTGGAGTGCGAACTGGGCATGATGTGTTGCGCCGCGTTCGAAGATTACTGCGCCCCTACCCTAGCACCACCGCCAGGGCCGGTCGAGACATGCTCGATGCAGAATAGCCATTCAACAAATTTGATCTGGATCAAAATTCCTCGAATGTTTCGTCTGCTCTTCGTCAAACGATGGCAAGCCATCGGCGCGATCGAGCGCATCGAGCGCCGGCCGTATGCACAACCGATGGTTTCAACAGATTGGCTGTAGTGTAATAGCGCTATACGAAGTCCGGCGTGCATGGCATCCGGATGGCATCACGCCAACATGGAACTGACAGCGATGAAAGACAAGAATGTCGGCCATCGGGCGCAAAGCGGCGCGAAGATACCCGCGCCCGCGCACCCTCAGCACCGCCGCACGCCGCTGCCCGGCCACCAGCCGAAGCCGGTTCATGAGGATGCGGATGCACCAGCCCGGGTACAGGCGATACTCGAAAGCCCGAGTTATCGCGAGGCAGATCAAGATGTCGCGTTTCTCAACCGCGACGACACCCGCGGGGTCCGGCTGCAGATCGATTACTGGAAACCGGAATTGCTGCTCGAGCAGCACCACATCCGCCACACCATTGTGGTGTTCGGTAGCACCCGAATACCAGAACCGGCTTCCGCCGAGCGCCAACTACAACTGCTGCGCGAGCGCCTGGCCACCCAACCGGACAATCCAGAACTGGGCCGGGCAGTGAAGATCGCCGAGCGCCTGCGCGCCATGAGCAAGTACTACGACGTCGCCCGCCAGTTTGGTCGACTGGTCGGCGAGGCTGGCAAGAATTCCGTCGACGGCAATCTGGTGGTCATGACCGGCGGCGGTCCGGGCATGATGGAAGCCGCCAATCGTGGCTCCTACGATGTTCATGCCGAAAACGTTGGGCTCAACATCACCCTGCCACAGGAACAGTATCCGAATCCGTACATCTCTCCGGAACTGTGTTTCAGTTTTCATTACTTCGCGTTGCGCAAACTGCACTTTCTGCTGCGCGCCAAGGCGCTGGTCGCATTCCCCGGTGGCTATGGCACGTTTGACGAGCTGTTTGAAACCCTTGCGCTGATCCAAACGCGCAAGATCCCGCCACTGCCGGTTGTGCTGGTCGGCGAGGAGTTCTGGCAGCGGGCGGTGAACTTTGACTTCCTGGTTGAGGAAGGCGTAATCGATATCGAGGATCGCGAGCTCTTCTGGTTTGCCGAAACCGCCGAGGACGCCTGGGAAGGCATCCTCCAGTGGTACCGATTGAGCGGCAAGTCGCTCCTGCCCTTGACATGAATCCACCCCGCACCCGGGAGTAACCATGAAGATCTCCTTTCACGGAGCCGACCGGGATGTCACCGGTTCTTGTCATCAACTCGAGTGCGCCGGCAAGCACGTCCTGATCGACTGCGGCATGTATCAGGGCGGACGGGAACTGGACGAGGAGAACGCCGAACCGTTCGGCTTTGACCCGGCGCAGATCGATTACCTGCTGCTGACGCATGCGCACCTGGATCACTGCGGGCGTATCCCGCTGCTGGCGGCGCGCGGTTTCCGCGGCGAGATCATCACGACGGCGGCGACCCGCGAGCTGGCGCGACTCGTGATGCTGGACGCCGCACACCTGCATGAGGAGGAGGCTGAACGCCGCCACCGTCACCATCCGCATCACGGCAAGAACCAGCCCTCGGCCGAACCCCTGTACACCGTGCTCGATGCCCTCAATGCCTCCGAATACTTCGGGCGCACCGCACGCTATAACGAGCCCATCGAGGTGGCGCCCGGCATCCGCGCGACATTCCTTGATGCGGGCCACATCCTCGGTTCCGCGAGTGTCTACCTGGAGCTCGAGGAGCACGGCCAACGCCGCCGCGTCGCATTTTCCGGCGATCTCGGCAACGCTGGCCGGCCGCTGCTACGTGCGCCAGTATCGCCGCCGCACTGCGACGTGGTGGTGATGGAGACCACCTATGGCGACCGGCTGCACAAGCCGATCGGCCCGTCGGTCGAGGAGTTGTACGTGTCGATCAGCGACACCTTCGCGCGCGGCGGAAATGTCGTGATCCCCACCTTCGCGCTGGAACGCGCACAGGAGATCCTGTTCTACCTTCGCGCTGGCGTCGATAACAACCGACTGCCGCGCACAATGCAGGTGTTTCTGGATTCACCCATGGCGATCTCGGCAACGAAGATCTTTGAACATCACCCGGAGTCCTACAACCGAGAGATCGGTGTCGAGTTCAAAGCCGGCCGCGATCCATTCGCGCTGCCGGGCCTGCATTTCACGCGCGAGACCGAACGATCGATGGCGATCAACCGGATAGCCAGTGGCGCCGTGATCATGGCGGGTTCCGGCATGTGTACCGGCGGTCGGGTACGACATCACCTGCAGCACAACCTGTCGCGACACGAGGCGAGCGTGGTGTTTGTTGGCTTTGCCGCGCACGGTACCCTGGCGCGCCGCATTATCGACGGCGCCAAGCAGGTGCGACTGTTCGGCGAAGAGGTACCGGTCAACGCCAACATCTACACCATCAACGGCTTTTCCGCCCATGCTGACCAGGCTGAACTGCTGGCGTGGCAGCGGGCGATTCGGCCGGCGCGTANNAATTCGGCACCAACACCATGACCGGACTGGCGATTATCGAAATTCTGGTGGGAATGGGCGGCAGTTGGCTATTTCGCGAGCTCTTAATCAAGACGCTCCGGACGAAACATCCGCAAGTATTTTCCGAGCTGGGGGAACCGTCCAGTCGGAAGCTGTCCACGATCATCCCCCGCTATCAGGACATGCAGATTCAATTCTGGAAGTTTGTCTGGGGCGGAAGGGCCTTTCGGGTCAAGGACCAAGTTGTCAGCGTGCTTGCCGCAGCGATATTGATTTCCAATATCGTCTTGGCGGCCGGTGTCATCCTGCTACTGTGGTCAGTCGCATCCTCGGCACCGGTTTAGAGCCTGTCTATCCCTTTCCTGCAGCGCTCTTTTGCGCCGCATCGCGGAAGCGATCGATGCCGCCCCGGTGCTCCTGGTACTCGACTCGCCCCGTCGCTATCTCCTTATCGTAGGCAGCCAGAAAGGCCTTGTCGGCGCGGGCAGCGGCCGCCTTGTCTCCGCTTTGCTGGGCAATCTGGTGCTCCAGCATGAGACCCAATAGGTGGTTCGGGACAGCACGCTTCAGCTCCCCGAGCTGCACGCGCGCGCTCTTGATATCGCCCGTCACCAAATGAATCAGGGCCACGTGATAACGGGCGTCGTTATCCAACGGCCCCACCCGGTCATAGGCCTGCAGCGCCATCGGCGCGAACTGCTTTGCTTCGGCAGTATTGCCGTTTTCGCTCGCCGCCATGACGCGGTTATACAACCGGTCCGCCGCGTCTCGCGGTGACATGCTGGCAAGGTCCACCGACGACGGGCCCGATGCGGAAACCGGTGCGCTCAAGGATTGCGAGAACGGCGCCGCGATCGATGGCGGTGCGCCACTGCCGCGATCGAACCAGGCCAGCAATGAGACAACCAGTGCCACGACCGAGATTCCGAGCGCGGCCCACGACACGATCGATTGAACGGGCTTGCTATCCATCGTTACTCCTTTGGGTGTGTCCTGAATGAGCTGGGCGCGATTTTCATCGGCGCGCACTTTTACCATGCCAGCGTCTTGCGCGTTATGATGGCAGAAAATTGGCTGGATACACCCAGTTATTTGGCACGGACCGATGGTGCGTGGGCCGACTGGGAGCGATCTACTCCTTATATAGCTGGAGAAGGACGCTCGGTCTGACGCCAACAAAGATGAAATACGGATGTCGAGCGCATTTGTCCGGATGCATAGATAGAATGGGCCACTACTTCAGAAGTCCCGACACCAAGTCAGGTGAGCCCGGCAGGATGACCAATACGACGTCGGCAGGCGTTCGATCTACCGCAAGCGCATTGCCAGTCATCGTGGTGATTCTGGCAGTCGTATTGTGCGGCTGCTCGCCCTCCGGTGATTCTGGATCCGCGGCTGCGCACAGCCAGTTCGTAAGCGAGGAGAATTGCGCCAGCTGTCACGATGCCCAGTTCAAGGCCTGGACGGGTTCCCATCACGATCTCGCCATGCAAGATGCCAATGAGCAGACTGTGCTCGGCAACTTCAACGACGCGCGCTTTTCCTATGCCGGTGTCACCAGCCGGTTCTTTCGCCGCAACGGCAAGTTCTTTGTCACCACCGATGGACCGGACGGCAAGCTCGCCGACTTCGAGATCAAGCACACCTTTGGTGTTGATCCGCTACAGCAATATCTGGTTCCACTGCCCGGCGGCCGGCTGCAGGCGCTTTCGATCGCATGGGACACCAAGCGCAAGCGATGGTTTCATCTCTATCCCGGGCAACACATCGACTCCAAGGATGAATTGCACTGGACGGGTCTGGCACAGAACTGGAACTACATGTGCGGCGAATGCCACGCAACCGATTATCACAAGAACTACGACGCCGCGACCGGCACCTTCAAGACCACGGCGAGCCGCTTCGATGTGGGTTGCCAGGCCTGTCACGGGCCGGCGTCGCGCCATGCCGATTGGGCAAAGCGCGCGGGCGACAATGCCGCCAAGGCAGCGCGTGGTTCACGCAAGCAGGACTTCGACGTCGACCTCTCGGCACGGGACTCGCGCGTCCAGGTAGAAACCTGCGCCCGTTGCCATTCGCGGCGCGCCGCGCTGTTCTCCGATTATCACTACGGCAAGCCTCTGATGGACACGCACCTGCCGTCGCTGCTGTCGGAATCGCTTTATTTTGCCGATGGGCAGATTCTCGATGAGGTCTATGTTTACGGATCGTTCCTGCAGAGCCGGATGCATGCGAAGGGGCTGCGTTGCAGCGACTGCCATGAACCGCATTCCACGAAGATCCGGGCGAGCGGCAGTGCGTTGTGCGTGACATGCCATAACGCCACGGGGCCGGCCGCGGGTGCACACATCGACACGAGCGGCCTGAAGCACAAGGACTACGACTCGCCAGCGCACCACTTTCACAAGCCGGGAACGCCGGGTTCGCAGTGCGTCGACTGCCATGCCCCGACACGCACCTATATGGTTGTCGATCCCCGCCGCGACCACAGCTTTCGCATCCCGCGACCGGATCTCACGGTCGCGATCGGCGCGCCGAATGCCTGCACGGGTTGTCACAACAAGCAGCCAGCTCAGTGGGCGGCCAGCACGGTCGCCAGGTGGTATGGCCCCAATCGACGGCAGGAGGCGCATTTCGGTTTGGCGATCGATGCCGGTCGATACGCCAGACCGGGAGCGGTAAAGGGTCTTATCACGCTTGCCGAAGACACCGCGCAGCCAGCCATTGTGCGCGCCACGGCGCTGCAACTGCTCGCCGCCTATCCCGGACGCTCGGCGCTCGAGGCGCTACAACGCGGGCTACGCGATGCAGATCCGATGGTGCGCCATGCCGCGGTGATCGGGCAGGAAAGATTGCCGCCCGAACAACGCAGCGCGGCGCTGTTGCCCTTGCTAGGTGATCCCGTGCGGACCGTGCGAATTGAGGCGGCACGGGTGCTTGCCCCAGCCGCAGCTTCCATTGCCGACAGCAACAAGGAGCGATTGAACCGCGCGCTCGCGGAGTTCGAGGCCGCGCAGCAGGAGAACGCCGATCGCCCGGAGGCGCCCCTGAATCTCGGCAACCTCTACTTCGCACGCGGTGAGACCGGGCAGGCGGAGGCCGCCTATCGCAAGGCCATTGCGCTCGATCCTCGATTCGTTCCGGCTTACGTGAATCTTGCCGATCTGTATCGCGCTCAGAAGCGCGATGCCGAATCCGAGAAAATATTGCGCGCGGGTTTGCAGGCCGTGCCCACTGCCGGCGCGCTGCACGAGGCGCTTGGACTGGTGATGGTACGACAGGGCAGGAAAGATGCCGCCCTCGCGGAATTCGCTGCCGCCACGAAAGCCCAGCCGGACAATCCCCGGCATGCCTATGTCTATGCGGTGGCACTGGACAGCGCGGGACGTCGCGCCGAAGCGATCCGGCTCCTCAAGGCCACGGTGAAGAAGCGCGGCGACCGCGACGTACTGCTCGCGCTGGCCAGTCTCTCCTTCCAGACTGGCGATCGCGCCGCCGCTGAGGCAGCGATTCACATGCTCGCTTCGATCAATCCGGACGATCCGGCGCTGGGTGAAATCACACGGCTGTCACACTGACAGCATCGGCGGCAATTCCTTGTGGAAATGAGGGGCATTAGGTTCTATTTGGATTTGATCCGTAGTTAAATTCGAATATCCGCGGATAGATCGTTTGTCGCGGATCGCACTTTCCGGAGCGAGCGCATGCAAGGGGCCTGCTTCACTTTGCCGCACGCCGTGTCCATGTCGATAGACCCGTCAGACATCAATGACTGGTCTTTACCCATCAGCGATTGGAGAAAGAAAACAATGAAGATTCTGCTTGACGGAGTGGCGCGGGGTGTTCCCCTACTGGCCGCAGCGTTGTTCTTCTGCGGCCCCGTTGCCCAGGCACAAACCGCGAAGCCCAATATCCTCGTCATCTGGGGCGATGACATCGG
>DKBM01000047.1:0-71031 GCA_002451215.1 Proteobacteria bacterium UBA6900 | reverse complement strand
TCCTATGGAGCCGTGCCGACCCGAGAACCCATCGCCTGCTCAGGAACCTTGGGCCCGAACCGCTCGGCGCGGACTTCACAAGGGAGTATCTCTTTCGCGTATCTCGGGGCCGGCGAGTCGCGCTGCGCGACCTGCTGCTCGATGGCCACATCGTCGTGGGCGTGGGAANNACTCTGCAAGTCTACGACCGCAAGGGCGAGGCTTGCCCGCGCTGTGGCTCACGAATCAAGGGCTTACGCATCGGTCAGCGTTCGGCTTTCTACTGTCCAGACTGCCAGTTATAGGCGCCACTTCACGTGGCGCCGAATCTGGACTATACAACTTATTGATCAGACACAAATTACAGCGCCTTTCCATCCTGGGAGTCTCACGTGGTCGGTACAGCGCCACCGGTCATCCGGCGCCGCTCCCCGCGCTCGGTCCCGATCTGATATGCAGGGTGCGAAGGGCAAGGATAAGCGACATGACACAACTGGGACTGGAACAGCACTTCGAGGCCTACAGCGACTGGCGCAAGGGTCTGTCGACCGCGGTTAACGATCTGCGCGAGTGGATCCGCAGCCAGGATCTGTCCGATCCTCAGGCGGACCAGCGCCTTGAGCACGTGCTGGCAACCTTGCGTGACGACAAGCTGTACGTGGCCTTTGTGGCTGAGTTTTCGCGCGGCAAGTCGGAACTCATCAACGCCATCTTTTTCGCCAAGTTCGGAACGCGCATGCTGCCTTCGAGCGCCGGGCGCACCACCATGTGCCCGACTGAGCTCATGCACGACGCACAGGCGAGCCCATGCCTGAAACTGCTGCCGATCGAGACACGCAAGAGTGGCACCACCATCGCCGAGTACCGTGGCTTCCCCGAGGAATGGCAGGTCCATGCCCTCGACGTAAACAAGCCCGAGCAGATGATCGAGACGCTCAAGCATATCGCCGAGACCAAGAACGTGCCGCGCGACGAAGCGCAGAAGATGGGCTTCCACATTGCCGAGGACGAGGCCCAGATGGGCATGCGACTCACCGAGACGGGCGAAGTCGAAATTCCGCGATGGCGGCACGCCATGATCAACATGCCGCACCCGCTGCTTGAGCAGGGACTCGTGATCCTTGATACGCCAGGTCTCAACGCGTTGGGCGCCGAGCCCGAGCTCACGCTGAACATGCTGCCGTCCGCGCACGCCGTGCTCTTCATCCTGGCGGCCGACGCCGGCGTCACGAAATCCGACATCGAGGTTTGGCACAGCCACATCGGCTCACGCAAGGACAGCGCCAACAAGGGTCGCCTGGTGGTNNAAGGGCGTCTATGAGCAGGTCGAGGAGCTCTCCGGCCTGACCGGCAAGAACATGGATGTGATCGAGCACATGATGAACAAGGTCAAGGCCGACAAGGAAGTGTTCGAAAAGAGCCTGCAGCGCTTCCAGGCCACGCGCCATATCTTCTCGCAGCAGACCAACGTGCTGTACACCCATCTCAATCTGCGCAACCTCGATGCGCTGATCGCCGCCACCAAGAAGGACATGGAGATCAGCATGACGACCGCCGGGCTGCGAGCCTGCATGGGAAACTTCTTTTCCCAGGCCTACCAGTCAATGGAATCGGTTGCCAAGCAGGCGCAGGAGATCAAGGAGCTCATGGAAGGCGTCTACCGCAAGTTCCAGGAGGATCACGGCCTCGTCAATGTCAAGCCGCAGAGTTTCTCGGTGACTCGCTACCTGCGCGAGATCAAGCGCATCGAGGCCAAGCATGAGCAATTCATGAAAGGGCTATCGCTGGTACTCACCGAACAACAGACCCTGACGCGCAAGTTCTTCGAGTCTTCGGTGGCCAAGATTCGCGCGCTTTACAAGCTCGCCAACCGCGATGCCGAAGCCTGGCTCAAGAACATCATGGCGCCTATGGAGACCCAGGTGCGCGAGCACCAGATTCAGCTACGCCGACGTCTCGAATCGATCAAGCGCATTCATCAGGCGAGCGACACACTCGACGAGCGCATCAAGGAGCTTGAGCAGATTCGCGACGGGATCCGTGAGCAGGAGAAGAACCTCGAGAACCGCGCTGATGCCATTCTGCAGAAGCTCGAGTTCGAGACCAACATCGCTCCCGAAGACTTGCCGCTGGAAATACGCGCCTGAGCACATCGATCGCGGAAACAAGAAAGGCGGCCCATGGGCCGCCTTTCTTGTTTCGAAACGTAAGTGGCGTCAGCTCGCCTTTTGCATCAGACCCTGATACTTGCTCATCAACTGATCCTTCGTCTCCTGGCAATCAGGATCGACAATGATGCAGTCGACCGGACAGACATCGACGCACTGCGAGGTTGTGAAGTGGCCGACGCATTCGGTGCACAGCGACGGCTCGATCTGGTAGATCTCCTCACCTTGGGTGATGGCGCCGTTCGGGCACTCGGGTTCGCAGACATCGCAATTGATGCACTCGTCGGTAATCAACATCGCCATGGAAAATACACCTGAAAACTGAGCGGAAATGATCGAGAGAGTTTAGCGCATCCTGAGCTTTAGCGCAGCCGCCACCCGGGCGTCGACGAAGTCGCCGACGTCTCCACCAAGCAGCGCGATTTCCTTTACCAACGACGCGGAAATAAACATCTCCTGCTCGGAAGGCGTCATGAAAACTGTCTCAACCTCCGGAGCCAGCCGGCGGTTCATGCCAGCCAGCTGGAACTCATACTCGAAATCCGAAACCGCCCGCAGCCCACGCAGGATTACCGAGGCACCGTGCTGGCGCACGCAATCAACCAACAGGTTGTCGAAGCCGACCACGCGCGCGCCGGGGACATCGCTCAGCGCCTCGCTGGCGAGGCGCACTCGCTCGTCAAGCGCGAATAGCGGCTGCTTCTGCGGGTTGGCCGCAATGGCAACAATGACGTAATCGAAAAGCCGCGTCGCACGGCGCACAAGATCGGCATGCCCGTTGGTGATCGGATCGAAGGTGCCCGGATAGATTGCGGTGATGCTCTTCATTTCGCCTCGCCCTATGGCACTGGTGTTGTTCAGGTCGGCGCCGGGACTGACGGCACACGCAGCAGATGATACCCCACCTCGCCAGCGCGCTTGCTGCGCAAAATCTTCCAGTCCGCCGGTACCGGTAGCGGGTCGAGCTGTGCGGGGGCCTCGACATACACCAGCCCACCGGGTCGAACCCAGCCATGCGCATCGAGCAGCGCAGCGCAGCGTCCAATCAGATCGCTAGCAAAAGGCGGGTCGACAAACACGATATCAAACGGTTCGGCCGTACGCGCCAGATATTCGGTCGCGTCAGTATTGACTACGCTGGCATTTGTCGCCCCGAGCGCCTCGAGGCTTCGCCGCAGTCCTGCTGCTGCTGCCGCGTCACGCTCTACCATCACAACCTCACCGGCGCCGCGCGACAGCGCCTCGATACAAAGCGCTCCGGTGCCGGCAAAGAGATCAAGACAACGCGCGCCGGGCAGATACGACGCCAACCAGTTGAAGAGCGTTTCCCGCACGCGATCCGGTGTCGGGCGCAGGCCCTCTGCCACCGGTACCGACAGTTTGCGTCCACGCCACGCGCCACCGATGATCCGAATCTGTCCCGGATAGTGCCCGGGCGCACCGCGGCCGGTTCGACTAGCGGCCACCGCCGACCACAACCGTGAGCATCTTGTCCGGGTGCACGCGCCGGCGAAAAGCGTCGCGAATTTGCTCACCTGTCACTGCCTCGATGCGGCCGATAAATTCGTCAAGATAGGTGAGGGGCAGGCCATAAAAGGCGATCACGGCGAGGTAGTCGGCGATCTTGCGATTGCTGTCGAGCTTGAGCGCGAATCCGCCGGTGAGGTGCTTCTTGGCCGCCTCGAGCTCCTCGGCGGTCGGACCCTCCGCCACGAAGCGCTCGACCACCGAGCGAACCAGCTTAAGCGCAGGCGTGCGCGATTCATTCTTGGTCTGCAGGCCGACCAAAAACGGTCCCGGAGCCCGCATCGGCCAAAAATAACTATAGACACTGTACGCGTAACCGTTGCGTTCACGCACGGCTTCGGACAGGCGCGACACCAGCCCCCCGCCGCCGAGAATGTAATTGCCGACGTAGAGCGGGAAATAGTCCGGGTCGCCGCGCGCCATGCCGACCGCACCCAGTCGGATATGCGACTGCGTCGCCGGGAAGGGAATCTCACGCACCTTGGCCGCGTCGAGTGGATTGGGCGTTGGCAGTGCGCCCAGGACTTCACCCTTCGGCAGCTGTCCGACGGTTGCCTGTGCGATGCGCCTGGCCTCGCGCCCGGTCAGATCACCAACGATGACAAACCAAGTATTCGCGCCCACGTAGTGGCGTTTGTGGAATCTGGCCAGCTCGTCGCGGGTGATGTGCTTCACGCTGGCCATGTCGCCTAGCGGATGACGCGCGTAGGGATGCTCGCCATAGAGTTCGCGCATGAAGGTCTTCTCGGTAATGGCGCCGGGCGATTGCTCGTCACGCTGCAATGAGACCATGACGCCGGCACGCTCACGCTCCAGATTCTGAGCGGGGAACGTCGGCCGGGTTANNAAAATGGCGCGCACCTGAACGAGCGGCAGCTCGTGTGTCTCGACGAAGTACACACGGGCGCCATTATCCAGTGTCCAGTGCTGAATCTTCGGCCCGGCCTGCGCAAGCGCCGCCCACGCTGCGAGTACTGCCGCCAGCAAGACTCTAGCGACCATGATCGGACCCTCCCTGCTTGATTCTTGGCTTGCGTCCGGAGACCGGTAACGGGTCGAGCACCCCAACCGTGAGGTTTGCATCCGTCAGGTATTGGCGTGCCACCGCCTGGACCTGCTCCGCGGTCACCGCGTTCACACGCTCAACGTATTGGTCGAGCAACCGGACGTCGAGACCGGTGACAGCAAGCGTCCCGAGCAACCGCGCCTGGTAGTAGTATGAGTCGCGTTGAAACACGTTCCGCGCGGCCACCTGCGCCTTGACGCGGGCCAGCTCCTCGGCACTTACCGGCTCGTCCCGCAGGCGTTTGACCTGTGCACGCAGAGCCGACTCGAGCTCCTTGACGTCGCGGCCACGAGCCGGCGTTCCTTCGATATAGAGCATTCCCGGCGCGCGACCAACAGCGGAGTAACTCGCGTCCGCGTCGGCCGCCACGCGCGCGTCCCGCACCAACTCGCGCTTGAAACGCGCGCTATCGCCACCGTCCAACACGCCCGTCAGCACGTCGAGTGCATAGGGCTCCCATTCGACCGCGGACTTGCCTGGCGCCAGGACCGGTACGTGATAGCCGAGGATCAGACTCGGCACCTCGGCGGGCGCGGCCACGCGCACTCGCCTCTCGCCATCCTGCTTCGGCTCGGCTGGCGCCTGCACCCGTTTGACCTCTCGCGCCTTGATCGGGCCATAGTACTTTTCGGCAAGCTTGAAGACCTCACGCGGCTGCACATCGCCCACCACGACGAGAATGGCGTTGTTCGGCGTGTACCAGCGGTCGTACCAGGCCCGCAGGTCGCTGGCCTTCATTTTTTCAAGATCGCGCATCCAGCCAATGATCGGGTTCCGGTAGGGGTGCACGCGGTAGGCGGTATTCATGAATTTTTCGTACAGCAGTGAATCCGGTTGATCCTCGGTGCGCAACCGTCTCTCCTCCATGACCACCTTGATCTCGCGCCCGAACTCTTCGGGATCGAGCGCAAGATTGCGCATCCGATCCGCTTCATTCTCGAAACTCACCGCGAGGCGCGACTTCTCGAGCATTTGGTAGTAGCCAGTGTAATCGTAGTGCGTAAAGGCATTCTCGCGGCCGCCGTTCTCCGCGATGATGCGCGAGAACTCGTTGGCCTTGAGGCGCGCAGTGCCTTTGAACATCATGTGCTCCAGCACATGTGACATCCCGGTCAGCCCGTCCGGCTCGTCCATGCTTCCGACCTTGTACCAGAGTTCCGACACGACCACCGGCGACCGGTGATCCTCCTTCACAATGACGCGCAATCCATTGGCGAGCGTTCTCTCGCTCACCTTGCCGGACTGACTGCAACCCGCCAGCGCGAGTGCAAAGAGAATGACTGCAACGACTGTCTGTCGCATAGGGTTACCTTTTATAATGCTGCGAGTGGCCCACGTAGAATAGACCAAGCCTTTCCCGTTGGTAATTGCATGACCGCTCCCACGAGACCCGACAACAACATTTCAGCGCCGCATAGCGCGCGCGATCCCGGCGGGTTGCTCGGGCGCCTGCGTGCCGGCCTCGCTTCCGCGCGCCAGTCGCTCGGGTATGGACTCTCGGATCTCCTGCTCGGCGCGCGCACGCTTGACGCCAGCCTGCTCGACGATCTCGAATCACTGCTTCTCTCGGCCGATATCGGGATTGAAACAACGGAATTTCTTCTCTCTGACGTCGCCGTCCGCGTCGGACGCAAGGAGCTTGCCGACACCCGGGCCGTATACGCGCTGTTGAGACAGCGCATCCTTGAGATTGTTCAGCCGGCGAGTCAGCCGCTCAGGGTCGATCCGGCCGTACGGCCTTTTGTCATCATGGCCGTAGGGGTAAATGGCGTTGGAAAGACCACGACCATCGCCAAGCTCGCCCATCAACTGAAACGCGCCGGGCACTCGTTGATACTCGCTGCCGGCGACACGTTCCGGGCAGCCGCGGTGGATCAGCTCAAGGTGTGGGCACAGCGACTGGACGTGCCGCTGGTGGCACAGCCCCCGGGATCGGACGCAGCCGCGGTGGCCCACGACGCCTTGCACGCCGCGCGGGCCCGCGCCACCGACGTGCTGATCGTTGATACCGCCGGTCGGCAGCATACACACGCCGGGCTCATGGACGAACTGAAGAAGATCAAACGCGTACTGCAGAAGATCGATCCCGCCGCCCCGCACGAGGTGATGCTCGTGCTGGACGCCAGCACCGGCCAGAACGCCATCTCCCAGTTAAAGCACTTCCATGAGGCCGTCGGAGTCACCGGCATTGCGCTCACCAAGCTTGATGGCACCGCGAAGGGTGGCATCCTGATCGCCATCGCGCGGCAGTATCGCATACCCTTGCGCTTCGTCGGTGTCGGCGAGGGCCTGGAAGATTTGCAGGTATTCAATGCCGGGGACTACGTGGAGGCGCTGCTGCCCGTGCAGCCCTGAACCCGACGCATGATCCAGTTCAGCCATGTCTTCAAACGCTATCCAGGCGGCTTCGACGCCCTGAAGGACGTGAGCTTCGAGCTGGCGCAGGGCGAAATGGCCTTCATCACCGGGCACTCTGGCGCCGGCAAGAGCACGCTGCTCAAGCTCATTACACACATCGAGGTTCCGACGCGCGGTAGCCTGCTGGTCAATCACAAGAACGTCGCGCGCCTTGCGCGCCGCCAGTTGCCCTACTTTCGCCGTTCGGTGGGCGTCGTGTTCCAGGATTACCGGCTGCTCACCGATCGCACGGTGTTCGACAACGTGGCACTGCCCCTGGTGGTCGCCGGTGTGCCGGCGCGCGAAACTGGCCGGCGCGTGCGCGCCGCGCTCGAAAAGGTGGGACTGCTGCAAAAGGAGCGGCTCTTCCCGCTGCAACTCTCAGGCGGCGAGCAACAACGCGTCGGTATCGCGCGCGCAGTGGTTAATCGCCCGCCGCTCCTGCTCGCTGACGAGCCGACCGGCAATCTCGACGCTGCGCTGTCGGACGAGATCATGGAGCTGTTTCTCGATTTCCACCGCCACGGCACAACCGTGCTTATCGCCTCCCACGACCAGCGACTTATCGCGAGTAGCGGCAAGCGCGTGCTCGAGCTTCGCCTTGGCGAGGTCGTCGCCGACCACGGTGGCAACGCATGAAGGCCTGGGTCGTTCGTCACCTGCAGGTGTTCTTCGCGACCTTGGGTGAGCTTGTCCACGCGCCGGTTGCAAATGGCATGACGATCGCCGTGATCGGCGTGACGCTCGCGCTGCCCGCGACGCTATATGTCGGCGTGCAGAACCTACAGCGCCTGAGCGGCGGCATTGATGCGGCGGGCCAGATATCGCTCTTCCTCAAACGCGATACGGCGCAGAAGGAAATCGATGCGCTTGCGGTGCGGTTGCGCAAGCGCAACGAAGTGGAGAGCGTAAGCTTCCTCTCGCCGGACGCTGCACTGGAGGAATTCAAACGGGCATCGGGCTTCGGCGCGGCACTGGATGCGCTCCAGCGCAATCCGCTGCCGCCGGTACTGCTGGTGACTCCCGCGTCGCAGCATCGCACACCCACGGCGTTGCACACACTCACTGAAGAATTTGGAAAAATCGGGGCCGTAGAGCTCGCACAGTTCGATCTCGAATGGGTGCAACGATTGCAGGCGATCCTGCGGCTCGCCGAGCGCGGTGTATGGATTCTGACGGCGCTACTCGCGGTGGCGGTTTTACTGATTGTCGGCAACACGATCCGTCTTGCGGTTCTCAACCGGCGCGAGGAAATCGAGATAGTGAGATTGGTCGGCGGCACTGATGCCTTCATCCGCCGCCCTTTTCTCTACGCGGGCACGCTTCAGGGGGCCTGCGGTGCGCTACTCGCATGGCTACTGGTCGCCGGAACCCTGGCGTTGATGAGCGGTCCCATTGGTGAGCTGGGCGCCTTGTACGGGACTGGTGCCGCGGCAGCGGGACTCGGCGGCGTGGCCAGCATGGCACTACTGGCTGGGGGCGCGGGGCTGGGTTGGCTTGGGTCCCGCATCGCTGTGGAAAGGCATCTGCGACGCATTTTCTAGGGCCTGCGGGCCACCCGAGCAGGGTCCTTTGGACAATCTTGCATTTACTTGAGTCAATTAGTAAACTTTTCCCATACTTTGGCACTCAAATAGTCAGAGTGCTAAAATGCCGCGATCACAGCGGCCGAACCGACCCACGAGGGCCTAGATAATGACGCAAACGTTGCCGGTTGCCATCAACCTTTACCCGGACAAGGGTCTCGCGGCCTACGCACGCACGGTCAATTCGCTGCCAGTGCTGAGTGCCGAGGAAGAGCGCGAGCTCGCCAACCGCTACCGCACCCAGAACGACCTTGAAGCGGCTCGCCAGCTGGTCATGTCGCACCTGCGCTACGTGGTACGCATCGCCAAGGGATTTGGCGGTTACGGCCTCCCCCAGGCTGACCTGATCCAGGAAGGCAACATTGGTCTCATGAAAGCCGTGAAGCACTACGATCCGGCACGCGGTGTACGCCTCATGTCATTCGCGGTGCACTGGATTCGCGCCGAAATCTACGACTACATCCTGCGCAACTGGCGTATCGTCAAGGTCGCCACCACCAAGGCACAGCGCAAGCTGTTCTTCAACCTGCGCAAGACGCGCACCCGTCTTGGCTGGATGAATCAGGACGAAGTTGCCCGACTGGCCAAGAATCTCAACGTATCGACGGAAGCCGTTCAGGAGATGGAGGCACGGCTCGCCAGCCCGGATGTGTCCTTCGACGCCGATAATTCGGAAGATGACGACGACAGCTTCCGTGCCGCGCCGGCAGGCTACCTGCCGGACATGCGCTTTAACCCTGAGAGACTCGTGGCCCAGCGCGACCACGAAGTCACGCGCGAAGACAGTCTAAAGACGGCGCTGGCGGAACTTGACGCACGTTCACGCGATATCATCCAGCGTCGCTGGCTGGATGAAGAGAAACCAACGTTGCACGAGCTGGCCGCGGAATATGGCGTATCCGCGGAGCGCATTCGCCAGATCGAAAAGAAGGCGCTCGACAACATGAAAAACCTGTTAACCGCCTGACCGGCAGCGCGCTGCAGCTAAACAAGAAGGGCTTCCCTAGCGGGAAGCCCTTTTTTGCTTTGTGTTTCTTGTTATCTGTCGCACCAGCGCATGCGGTGCCCGAACGGCATGCGCCGCGAAGACGCGCCGGAATGGGGCGTCGACTTGCAGTCCCTGCGTGGCAAAAAGACCTGTGTGGGAGGTGCGTCTCAGGCCGACGCTCACCCTACGCAATCACGAAATGCGGGGCAAGTAGGCGGATTGGATCCGTACATTCAAAGACGATGCATGTTTCAGCGATGCAACAGCATCTGACGAAGATCGCGCCGGGCGGCGCATCTCCCGGCCTGTATGGGCGTGTCATGTCGGGCAGCTGACACCCGTGCCACCGAGTCCGCAATAGCCATTTGGATTCTTGGCGAGGTACTGCTGATGGTAGTCCTCGGCATAATAGAAATCGGGCGCCTCCCGAATCTCCGTGGTGATCGGCCCAAAGCCAAGCTTGGCAAGCGCTGCTGCAAACCGATCCCGCGACGCAAGCGCCGCACTCATCTGCGCCTTAGAGTAGGTATAGATCGCCGAACGATATTGCGAACCGACATCGTTGCCCTGGCGCATGCCCTGCGTGGGATCGTGCGCCTCCCAGAAAACCCTGAGCAACGTCTCGTAGCTCACAACCGCCGGGTCATGCACGATCAGCACTACCTCAGTATGGCCGGTCATTCCCGAACATACTTCCTTATACGTAGGATTTTGCGTGTAGCCCCCGGCATAGCCCACGGCAGTTGTGTACACGCCTGGCAATTGCCAGAACTTGCGCTCCGCGCCCCAGAAGCAGCCAAGCGCAAATACCGCCTGCTCCAGACCGGTCGGGAACGGTCCCGCCAATGGCTTGCCGTTCACGAAGTGTTGCTCAGGGATCGGCATGCGCTCGGAGCGCCCGGGCAATGCCTCGCCGGCTGTCGGCATCTGCACCTTCTTCTGAGTCCACAACATGGCGGTCTCCTTGCGAATCATCTGATGCTACACATCAGCGACGTTTGTCGGAACGCTGCCGATTCGCCTTACGCCGCGAACCTGACGGATTTGCCCCTGCCTGCTTCTTCGACGCCACGCCAGAGGCGCTCCGTGCGCGTGGTGCATCGGGCAGTCCGGTGTGTTGGGTGCGAAACCGCGTCTTCGCGTTACGCCCGCCCGCCGCCATCTCGCCCGTGCCAACGGGTTGATACGCGGGAATCAGCTGGTGCTTGGCGGGCCCGATCAGGTCGGCTCGCCCCATGCGCCGCAGGGCGATTCGCAGCACTGGCCAGTTGTTGGGATCGTGGTAGCGCAGGAATGCCTTGTGCAAGCGTCGCACCTTTAGACCCTTGGGGATGTGCACCGCCTCGCTGGTACGGCTCACCTTGCGCAGCGGATTCTTGCCTGAATGGTACATTGCAGTCGCCGTAGCCATCGGACTCGGCAAGAACGCCTGCACCTGATCGGCGCGAAAACCATTGCGCTTCAACCAAAGCGCCAGCTCTAGCATGTCCTCGTCGGTGGTGCCTGGATGCGCGGCGATGAAGTAAGGAATCAGGTACTGCTCCTTGCCGGCTTCCCTGGAGTATTTGTCGAACAACTCCTTGAAGCGGTAGTACGTGCCCATGCCGGGTTTCATCATCTTTGAGAGTGGCCCCTCGCGCAGGTGCTCAGGCGCAATCTTGAGGTAGCCCCCGACGTGGTGCTGCACCAGTTCCTTTACATAGGCTGGCGACTGAATGGCAAGGTCATAGCGCACCCCGCTGCCGATCAACACCTTCTTGATGCCCGGGAGTTCACGCGCGCGCTGGTAGAGCCGGATGAGTGGCGCATGGTCGGTGTTCAGGTTGGGGCAAATGTCGGGGTAGACGCATGACAGCTTGCGGCACGCCGTCTCGATCTCGCGCGACTTGCAGGCAAGCCGGTACATGTTGGCGGTTGGCCCGCCGAGGTCCGAGATGACGCCCGTAAACCCGGGAACGCTGTCGCGGATGGTTTCGATCTCGCGAATCACGGACTCCTCTGAACGGCTCTGGATGATGCGCCCCTCATGTTCGGTGATCGAGCAAAACGTGCACCCGCCGAAGCAGCCGCGCTGGATGGCGATCGAGAAACGGATCATCTCGTAGGCCGGTATCTTCTGCTTGCCGTAACTCGGGTGCGGTACGCGCTGATACGGCAACTCATAGATCGCGTCCATCTCCTTCATGGCAAGCGGAATCGGCGGNNGTATGGGCGTACAGCACCGCATCGGCCGCCACGTCCTCGAAGGCCGGCAGACGAATCACGGTGCGGGTGCGATCGATTTTCGATGGGCGGCGCTCAAAGCGAACGACGTTGCCGACGGCCTCGTCCCGCGCCATACCACGCATGTCTTCCTCGGACGCGTAGGGGTTGACCGCCGGATGCACCGGACCAGGCAAGTCAATGCGTGTGGAATCAATCTCCACGAAACCCTCGCGTGGCGTGGAGCACGCAAATGCCGTACCCCGAAGGTCGTTGACGTCCCCGATCTTCTGGCCAGCCGCCAGCCGATGCGCGATCTCGCATATCTGCCGCTCGGCGTTGCCGAATACGAGGAGGTCGGCCTTGCTGTCGAACAGGATCGAGCGGCGCACCTTGTCGGACCAGTAGTCGTAGTGGGCGATGCGTCGTAACGACGCCTCGATGCCGCCAACCACGATCGGCACATCTCCGAACGCCTCGCGCGCCCGCTGGGCATAGACGATCACCGAGCGGTCCGGACGTCTCCCCGCCGCGCCCTCCGGCGTGTAGGCGTCGTCCGAGCGTATTCGCCGGTCAGCGGTATATCGGTTCACCATCGAGTCCATGTTTCCGGCGGTGATACCGAAGAAGAGGTTCGGCCGCCCCAGCGCGCGGAACGCTTCCGCGGATCGCCAGTCCGGCTGGGCAATGATACCTACCCGAAAACCCTGAGCTTCCAATACCCGTCCCACCAGGGCCATGCCGAAGCTCGGGTGATCGACATAAGCATCACCCGTCACCAGGATCACATCGCAGGAATCCCAGCCAAGCGCGTCCATTTCCCCGCGCGACATCGGCAGAAAGGGCGCCGGCAGCAGTCGGCTCGCCCAGAACTTGCGGTACGAAAAAAGGTCGCGCGCGGTTTGCATAGAGTCAATAGACGGGGAACGCACCGATTATAACGGAGTGCGCGGCTCGGCCCCGGCTAAGCACCCACGCCCTCAGGGGGATAATGTCGGACCGGCCGCCATCGCCCCCGCCGGTCGAAGAGATTGGTCCCCACCGGATGGCTCAAACGCGGCGAGGGGGGTTGGGCGCCCGCACCAGCCGCGGTGCGGCTCGCACCGTCGGGTTGCGCTACACTTTCGCGCTCGCGCCAGCGCGTGTGCTATCCAGCCGGATCCGGGAATTCGCCTTGTCCAATACCGTTCATCCCACCGCTATTGTCTCCCCGCATGCCGAATTGGGCAGCGGCAACCATATCGGCGCCTTCGCTATCATCGAGGACGATGTGCGCCTCGGTGACAACAACCGCGTCGCCGCACACGTAGTCGTGAAGCGCTATACGGAAATGGGCAACAACAATGCGGTATTTGAAACTGCTGTTCTGGGTGGCGACCCACAGGATCTGAAATTCAAGAACGTGGCGTCGTACCTGCGCATAGGCAACGACAACGTGTTTCGAGAGGGTGTTAGCGTAAACCGCGGCAGCAAACCCGATGCTGCGACGGTGCTCGGTAATGGCAACTTTCTTATGTGTACCGCACACATCGGTCATGACTGCCAGGTCGGCAACCATGTGGTCATGGCACCTTCCGCCGGTCTCGGTGGCCATGTGTCAGTGGGCGACCGGGCGTTTATTTCTGGGGGCGTGATGGTGCACCAGTTCACTCACATCGGCACGCTCGCGATGGTGGGCGGCAACGCCAAGATCACCCAGGACGTATTGCCGTACATGATCACCGACGGCAACCCCGCCGAGGTTCGCGGCCTGAATGTCGTTGGCCTCAAGCGCGCCGGGCTCAGCCGCGAAGACATCGCGATGCTCAAGGAAGCCTACCGCATCCTCTTCACGCGGGGACGTCTACTGGAGGATGCGCTTCGGGAGCTGACGGCAATCGACTCCGCCCATGTAGCCCAATTGGTTGGATTTATCCGCAACGCCAAGCGCAGCTTCCACCGCGCCCGCGACTAGACGACGCTCGCGCTCCGGCAGCGCATCGGCCGCCACCCCTTACGCGGATGATGACTGGATAAACTCCAGTGCGTTGCCATCCGGGTCGCGACAAAACAGTGCAGCACGACCCGATCGGCTCAGTGTGTAGCCAATCCCGACGCCATCCAGCGCGGCCTTGAGTGGCTTGATGTCATGGACCTGTATGGCAGTGTGGCGGTCGCGGCCGCCATGCGCCGGGCGTCCACTCGTCGGGTCGGGATTCGGCAGTTCCAGCAAATGGATCTGCTGCGTGCCAATGGCAAGCCACGCCCCCGGATAACCCAGATTGGGGCGATCGGGCAATACGCGCACGCCCAGCACATCACGGTAAAACGCCAGCGCGCGCTCCGTGTCCGCCACCAGCAAGCTCGCGTGCGCGATGCCAAGGTATTGCGTCATGACGGGGAGTTTACGCAATCCCGCATCGCGAACGTAACGTCGGTTTACCGGCTCCTTTGGCGGCGCTAACCTAGCTGCCACGCATGAGCGCCGTCATTGATTCTGCTGCCGCAGAGCGGCCTTTCCCTCGCGCGGAGCTGGCACGCGAGTTCCGTGGCTTTCTGCCAATCGAATGCGTGTTGTCCACCGAAGAGGATCTTCGACCTTACGAATGCGATGGGCTGTCGGCCTACCGGCGCGTACCGGGTCTGGTCGTGCTGCCAGAGACCATCGCGCAGGCCGCCCAAGTTCTGAAGATCTGCGCGGCGCGCAATATTGCCGTGGTCGCGCGCGGTGCCGGCACCGGACTCTCAGGCGGCGCGCTGCCGCTTGAACGAGGTGTACTGCTCTCGCTCGCCAAGTTCACTCATATCCTGGACATTGACCCGCTCAATCGCACGGCAACCGTGGAGCCGGGCGTGCGCAACGCCGCGATCACTTCGGCCGTCGCCCCGCACGGCTTGTACTACGCGCCCGACCCCTCCTCCCAAATTGCCTGCTCGATTGGCGGCAACGTGGCGGAGAATGCCGGCGGCGTGCACTGCCTGAAGTACGGCCTGACGGTGCATAACGTGCTCGGTCTCAAATTCCTCACCATGGACGGCGAGCTCATCAGTGTTGGCGGCAAGACGCTCGACACGCCCGGATACGATTTGCTCGCGCTCATGAACGGGTCCGAGGGAATGCTCGGCGTGATCGTCGAGGTGACGGTAAAGCTGCTACCCAAGCCCGAGCGCGCGCAGGTGGTGCTGGCGGCATTCGACAACATCGAGAAGGCGGGTGAAGCCGTGGCGACCATCATTGCCAGCGGCTTCGTGCCCGGCGGCCTCGAGATGATGGACAACCCGACGATCCGCGCTGCTGAAGACTATCTGCATGCCGGTTATCCGGTGGACGCAGCTGCGATTCTGCTGTGTGAGCTCGACGGCACCAACGAGGAAGTCTCCGAGGGCATTGGTCGAGTGCGCGAACTGCTGCAACGCGAAGGCGCCACCGAAGTGCGTACCGCGCGCGATGATGCCGAGCGACTCAAGTTTTGGGCCGGACGCAAGGCCGCCTTCCCGGCCGTGGGTCGTATCTCGCCGGACTACTACTGCATGGACGGAACCATCCCGCGCAAGCATCTCGGCCCGGTGCTGCGCCGAATCGGCGAGCTCTCCCGGGAGTACGGACTGCCGGTCGCCAACGTCTTCCATGCAGGCGACGGCAACCTGCATCCGCTTATTCTGTATGACGCCAACAAGCCCGGAGAACTGGAGCGCACTGAGGAACTCGGTGGCCGGATTCTCGAGCTGTGCGTCGAGGTCGGGGGCACAATCACCGGCGAGCACGGCGTCGGGATGGAAAAGATCAATCAGATGTGCGTGCAGTTCAGCAAGGAAGAACTCACACAATTCCATGCGCTTAAGGGTGCCTTTGATCCCCGCGGCCTGCTGAACCCCGGCAAGGCGGTTCCAACGCTCGTACGCTGCGCCGAATTCGGGCGCATGCATGTGCACGGCGGACAGCTCAAGTTTCCCGAGATCGAGCGTTTCTGATGGGCGAGGATGTCGATCTCGCGAAGGATCTGGCCGAGCAGGTGCGCGCGGCACGCGGTCCGCTTGCCATCATCGGCAGCGGCAGCAAGCGCTTCTACAGCGGCACTGTGCACGGGCCGATGCTCGATGTCAGCGGTCACCGCGGCATTGTCGAGTACGAGCCCACCGAATTGGTCATCACCGCGCGTGCCGGCACATCCCTAAAGGACATTGAGCGCGCCCTTGCCGAAAAGGGCCAAATGCTCGCCTTCGAGCCACCGCATTTTGGCGACGGTGCGACGCTCGGNNATCGTAAACGGCAAGGGAGAAGTACTGTGCTTTGGCGGCAAGGTGATGAAAAACGTCGCGGGCTACGACATCTCGCGGCTCATGGCCGGCAGTCTCGGCACACTCGGCGTCATTCTCGACTTGTCACTCAAGGTGCTACCGTGCCCGGCCGCCGAGACGACGCTCGGTTTCGAGGAATCCGCGGCGAACGCCATTGCGAAGATGAACCGCTGGGCCGGGCAGCCGCTGCCGCTCTCTGCCGCCGCCCACATCGGCGAGACGCTGTACGTGAGGCTGTCGGGAGCGGAATCAGCGGTGGGCGCTGCGCGCAAGCGGCTGGGCGGCGAAGTGGTGGAGAATGGAGAACTGTTCTGGGAGGAAGTCCGCGAGCACCGGCAGGTCTTCTTTCTAGGCAGCGAGCCACTCTGGCGCCTTTCGGTTCCGCCCGCGACCGCGACGCTCGACCTCCCGGGCAATTGGCTTATTGATTGGGGCGGCGCACAACGCTGGCTGGTGAGCGGCGCGCCCGAAGCGAACATTCGCTCGGTTGCGGCCAAGGCGGGCGGCTACGCGACAATATTTCGCAACAGTCCGCTCGCCTGTGACAGCCTGACACAGCTCGACCCCATCACACGTGCGTTGCAAGCGCGTATCCGGCAGGCTTTTGACCCCAACGGCGTTTTTGGCGGCACCGGCGCCGCGGTCGCCGCCTGATTGCCCCGCGGCGCAATCTCGCGCAGCGTCTGGCTTGACCCAAGTCAAGCGGATTTCCTGACCTCTTGACCTGCGGTCTGGGGTACTATCGACTAGTCTTTTCGGGATAACCCCCCGGTTTACAGCGAGTATTCCTTTGGAACCAGCCCCAACATGAAACGCGTCGATGATTTCCGACTGAAGCTCGGCAAACACGAGCTGGTACCGATCATGATCGGCGGTATGGGCGTGGATATCTCTACGGCCGAACTGGCGCTCGAAGCAGCGCGACTCGGCGGCGTCGGTCACATCTCGGACGCCATGGTGCAAACCGTCTCCGACCGGCGCTTCGACACCGGCTTCGTGAGCGAGAAGATGAAGAAGTACAAGTACAACGCCGCCTCGAGCGACAAGTCGGCAGTGCAGTTTTCGCTATCGGTCCTGGAAGAGGCGACGCGCCTGCACGTTGGCCGGACGATGGAGGCGAAGCGCGGCGACGGACTGATCTTCATCAACTGCATGGAAAAGCTCACCATGAACGCCCCGCGCGAGACGCTGCGCATGCGCATGCGGGCGGCACTCGATGCCGGCATCGACGGCATCACGCTTTCCGCCGGCCTTCACCTCGGTTCGTTCGCGCTGATGGAAGACCATCCGCGCTTTCGAGACGCCAAGCTCGGCATCATCGTCTCGTCGGCTCGTGCCCTGCAGCTGTTCCTGCGGAAGAACGCAAGGCTTGGCCGCCTGCCTGACTACATCATCGTGGAGGGACCGCTCGCGGGTGGGCACCTTGGTTTTGGCATGGACTGGGCCAAATATGACCTGCACGCGATCGTGACGGAAATTTACGCCTATCTCGCGACAGAAGGCCTCGATATCCCGATCATCCCGGCCGGGGGCATCTTCACCGGCGCTGATGCTGTGACGTTCCTCGAACAGGGCGCCGCCGCTGTTCAGGTTGCGACTCGCTTTACGGTCACGCGCGAATGTGGGCTGCCAGCGAAAGTGAAGCAGGAGTACTTCAAGGCCAGGGAACAGGACATCGAGGTCAACACCATTTCGCCGACCGGGTACCCGATGCGCATGCTCAAGGGCAGCCCCGGAATAGGCAGCGGCATTCGGCCAAACTGCGAGGCCTATGGTTACCTGCTCGACAGCAAGGGCAGCTGCGCTTATATCGAGGCCTACAATCGCGAAGTGGCGGCGCATCCTGGCGTAAAAAAGATCTCCGTGAAGGACAAGACCTGCCTGTGCACGCACATGCGCAATTTTGATATCTGGACCTGTGGGCACTATGCCTACCGGCTGAAGGACACAAGCCAGCGACTGCCAGACGGAAGCTACGAGCTCCTCTCTGCCGAAACCGTGTTCCACGATTACCAATTTAGCGCGAGTGGTGACCGTCAGACGCTCGCCGCACCGCCGGCAACCGCGCGCCGCGCGGGAAGCTAGAGATGACAACCAGTCTGAGAACCCTCGCTGCTATATGCGGCGCGGAGATCGCTGCCGGCGACCCGGACAGCCTGATTCACGGTGCTGCCAACACCGATGAGGCCGTTGCCGGAGAACTGACCTTTATCGCCAGCCCCAAACATACTGCGAAGCTCGCCTCGACCCGTGCCAGCGCAGTAGTTGTCCCGAAGGTCGTGGCGGGTGCATCTGCCCGCGCCGGACTGGCGGTGCTTGTCGCGGCGGATCCGGAAATGGCATTCATCGCCTGCCTGCATCATCTCTATCCGCCGAAGCCGATCATGGCGGCAGTGAGCGACGGGGCAGCCGTTGATGCGTCGGCGAATATCGGAACAGGCACGGCAATCGGGGCATTCGCCACGGTTGGCGCACGCACTGTGATCGGCAAAGACTGCGTGATTCATCCAGGCTGTCGTATCGGTGCCAACGTTACCATCGGCGATGGCTGCATTCTTTACCCGAACGTTGTGCTCTACGACGGTATCACGCTCGGTGAGCGGGTAACTATCCACGCCGGAACCGTGATTGGATCCGACGGATTCGGGTACAAGTTCCGCAACGGCGAACATGTGAAGTTCCCGCAGGTCGGCACAGTCGTGATCGGGTCGAACGTTGAAATCGGCGCCAATACGTGCATCGATCGCGCTTCCCTCGGCGCCACCCGAATCGGCGACGGCACCAAGATCGATAACCAGGTTCACATTGCGCACAACGTGCGAATTGGCGCGCACGTGCTGCTGTGTGGCCAGGTCGGGATCGGCGGCTCCACAGTCATCGAAGACTTTGCACTGCTGGCCTCACAATCCGGCATTGCCGACCATGTCACGGTCGGCAAACAGGCCATCGTGCTTGCACAGGCCGGGGTTACCAAGGACGTCGCGCCGAAAGCCCAGGTGATGGGGTTCCCCGCCGCAGACCGGCGCGAGGCACTCCATCGCATGGCAACGCTCAACAAGGTTGTCTCGCAAGCGAAGCTGCTCGATGAAATCGTCGCGTTATTGCCGGCACTGCGCAACACCACGACGAAGAACGAATAACGCCTCTCCGCGCGGGCCACAGGCCACGCCAATTCCCTCGCCGGACCCAAGGTTGGGCGTCACCGGCGAATCGATCTCCTGCCCTTAAAGGGGCGCTTGCCCTTGCGACATCACAGCAGTTCCACCCAGTGGCGCACCGGCGCCGAGGCGCCTGTTGCAAGATGGGCCAGGCAACCGATATTCGCGGTGGCGATAACGTCGGGGCGACTGGACTGGAGCGCGTCGAGCTTGCGCACGAGCAGCTGCTGCGACAGTGACTTCTGCAGGATCGAGTAAGTCCCGGCCGAACCGCAACAGAGGTGCGCGTCGGGCACCGCAGTCAACGTGAAACCTACTCCGCGCAGCACTTGCTCCACGACGCCGTTTAGCTTCTGTCCGTGCTGCAGGGTGCAGGGTGAGTGAAATGCCACTTTGAGGCTTGTATCAACGGCGCTCTTTAGAGCGCCAAGGTCTTCCCCGGCGAGAATCTCACCAAGGTCCTTGGTGAGCGCGGCGACGCGCCTCGCCCTGGTCGCATACGCCGGATCTCCGGCAAGCAGGTGGTCGTAGTCCTTCACGTGCACCCCGCAGCCGCTCGCGGTCATGACAATCGCCTCGCAACCCGCTTCGATATGCGGCCACCAGGCGTCGATGTTGCGGCGCGCGAACGCGAGGCCCTCCTCGGTCGCCGAGGTGTGGTGACTCGCGGCACCACAACAGCCCGCACCCTCAGCAGCGACAACGCTCACACCCAGACGATCGAGTACACGCGCGGCAGCCGCATTGATATTGGGCGCAAGTGCCGGCTGCGCGCAGCCTTCGAGTACAAGCATGTGGCGCTTGTGGCGCGAGACCGGCCAGGCCGGCGTGGCCTGGCGCGCGGGCACCGAGCGCTTGATGGCCGGCGGCAGCAACGGCCGCATCCACTGGCCAATGCGTAGCAGCGGCGTGAACCGTTCGCGGTATGGAATGACGGCGAGCAGCGCACGGCGCATGAACCGATCCCACAGCGGCCGGCGCACCTGACGCTCGACCATGTCGCGCCCGATCTCAAGCAGCGCACCATAACGCACGCCCGAGGGGCAGGTGGTCTCGCAGGCGCGGCAGGTGAGGCAGCGGTCGAGATGCAAGAGGGTCTTGCCACTCGGCGCCTGCCCCTCCAGTACCTGCTTCATCAGGTAGATGCGCCCGCGCGGTCCGTCGAGCTCGTCACCGAGTAGCTGATACGTTGGGCAGGTAGCGTTACAAAAACCGCAATGCACGCAGGTGCGCAGGATACGGTCGGCCTCGCGGCCGACCGGCGTGTTGCGCAGCGAATCAGCAATGGCGGTCTGCATGGCGCGGGGTCAGCGTCTTGCTATCAGGTCGTGCCAGGACCAACGATACACGAACACGCGAGCGCCAGGGATCGCGGGAGTCGCGACACGATGGATAGCGGAGGCAGGGCAACAGGTACTAGCCACGCACGATCGCGGGATGCGATGCCGACTTGGCCGGTTGCGCCAGCCGCTCGTAGACTGTCGCGAGCGCGGCGTCATCTCCCACGTTGCCGGGGAATATCACGACCGGCATGTCCGGAAAGCGCGAATGATCATGTGGGCAGCGCACCACGGACACCCCCGCAAGGATCTGGCCGAGCACGCGGGATGTCCTCAACGCCAAACCATTGCTCAGCACGTCGTTCGAGGTAATGCCCCCCTTGCTGATCAGAAAGCCGAGCGTGGCGGGCAAGCGTCGTACAACGTCCATGAGGAACGCGGAGACCTTTTCTCCAAACGCCAGGCGATCGTCCTGGGTCGGAAACTGCCGCTCGACGCGGCTCGTGAATATCACTGGTGTATTGCCAATGGAATGCGCCGCCTGCGCCGCCGCGCCAATCTCGGCAAGCAGCGCGGCGTGATCCTGCGGCAAGCGGTTGACGTCGATTTCGAGCGGCACCACTCCCGGACGCTTTAGCAACTCGTTTAGCTGCTTGGTGGTCTTCGGGACATGCGAGCCAACCAGTACGGCGCCCCCCTGTGTCCCCCGGACATAGCTAGACATCTGCTCAGGCGCGACGGGCTGTCGCGGCAGCGCGGCGAGCGAGGTCAGCAGACTCGCGGCACTACGGAACAGGAATCGCTTGCCCCGCCCGGCCGCGCGCCGCACGTCGGCAGCGAAACGATCGAGATCGCCCTGGTTCTCGGCGTCGACCACCGCGCATGCGTTACCCTCGAGCCGCAACAGCCGATCGAGCGCGCCGCCACGAACATCCGCCAACAGAAAACGCGCGACTGCGGCTGCCTTGACACGCCCTTGCGTCTTTTCCTCCACGTAATCGGGAAGATAGCTATGCCGGTAGGCAAACACCGAGTCGCGTGCGAATTCAGTTTCGTGTACGGGAATTTCCTTCCCGTCGGCACGCAGGTAGTGAATCGAACCGCGCGTGAAGCGCCCTCCCTCGAAGAACGCCGGTACCAGAAAGTGCGCATCAAATGGCCCCAGCTCCTCCACCATCACATCGGTTTCTACCGGATAGTGCCCGCGCAACGTCGAGTCGGAGCGGCTAACAAAAATCGGCTGCACCGCACTTCCGTGCAGCGCCTGTTTCAGGTTACGGCAGACCTCCCGGGTAACCTGCGTCGCGCGTTCGGCGCTCATGCCGCGCGTGTTGGTCAAGACAAAGAAGATGGGAGCATCGTCAGCGAGCGCCTCTCTTAGCGTAGGCACGTCCCAGCGTGTCAGCAGCAGACAGCCGTGTACGGTCTGCGACCCGGTCGGATCGTCATCCAATACGATGATCTTGATATCGGCCATGGTCCATCCCCCGCTCCCGCCGTTCGCGACGGAAGCGGACTATTGGACTATTCCGCGAATAGGCGGAGGACACGCTCGGCGATGTCCTTCGCCGACAGTCCGTTAAAGTCCATGATCTCCTTCGGGCTGGCGGTCGTTTCGCCGCGCTTCCAGGACAGCAGATCGCGACGCGGCGCACGCGAGCGCAACATCACCGGCTCCAGCGTTGCCGAGGCGCCCCCGGCAACGGCGATCAGCGCGTCGCCGTCGAACAGCGCGCGGAACGCTGCGTCACTCAGAAACTGGCCATCTGGCTCCGTGACTGTGTCCCAGGCCACATCCGTCGGCCTGTAGAGACGGCGCGGGTTTACCACTGCGTTGATACGCACACGGTAACCCTCGCGCTCCAGCGCATCCTTCGCCTCATACACCGGCAGCAGCACCATGTCACCGGCGACGGCAAACACAATTGTGCCCTTCTTGCCGGGCTCCGGGCTCTGATAAAGCATGACAGCGCCATCGATCAGCGCGCGCCTTCCCTGCTCGAAAGTTGTGCGCACCGGCAGCGCGCTCTTTGATGCAAAAATGGCGATGCCCTTGTTGTGCGTGCCGAGCGCCCAGTCGTAGGCCACCTGAATCATATTGGCGTCCACCGGGTATAGCGGAAAGACATTGCCGTTGCGCATCATGGCGGCGTAGTAGGCCTCGACTTCGGGGCGCTGATGCGTCCAGCCATTGCGGCCCTGCTCAAGGGCACCGGCCGTGAACATGGCGATCACACTCGGCGTCTTGCGGCGCAGCTCGGCCATCGCTTGCGTGACGGTTTGGAAAATCGGCAGGCCATTGATCGCGAAGCTCTCGTAGGACAGCCACAGTGAGCGGCTGCCAAACAGCGCGAGTCCCGCGGCCAGACCCGCGCAAGCATCTTCATTGAGCGGCTCGTAGCACTGGCCGGTCGGCCCCTGAAAGTACAAGTCGTCTGTATTTGGATGTCGAATCTTGAGCGCCACGTTGACATTGGCCATGCCGGACGCTTCATTGCCGTCGGCATTCGTGACGACGAAGCGTTTGTCACGCAAACCAACCTCAGCCACCACCTGACCAAACGTGGTCGACGGGACCTTCGACTCACCCACCGCGCATTCGGTAAGCGGCAGCTCACCCAGCGGCGCGATCTCTAGCACCTTCTCGGTCACCGAGGTTTTCACCGCCGGTCCACCACCAGCGCGCGACAGGTTGTCGCGGACCAATTGCCAAGCCGCAGACGGCAATGCACGGCGCTTGAGACCCGCGACGACATCCTCGTTTTCAAGCGTGTGCTGAGCGTAGAGATTGTGCGCCTTGGCGCCGAGCGCATGGACGCCGGATCCCTTGAGCTGCTTCACGATGAATGCCGTGAGTGTCCCGCCGAGGGCGCTCTTCGCCGCACGGTCGGCGCCCGCGAGCACCGCGCCCATAAAGGCGAGGCGCTTGGCGTGCGAGAAACGCGTGCTGTCGACGTAGGCGCCCTGCTGCTTGGCGTCGTCAAAGTCCTTGGCATCGACCAGCACCACTTCCTTGAAACCGTGACCCTTCCAGTAGCGCACCATTTCATCGTTGCTGAAATTCGACACCATCGCATGATGTTCCTGGCTGTAGCCGTTCCAGATCAGCGTGGGCAGGAAATTCGTCACGTTCGGATAGGCGACGTGGAAGTGCAGCATCGAATTCAGCACGTACGGCTCGCCCATTCCGCCGTCACCGATGGTCACCGGGAACAGGATGTCGGAATGCAGTAACGCCCCGACCATGGCGAAATGCTGGCCCTGACCAAGCGGTCCGGCCGGCGCAAGAATGCCGGGGATTGCGCCGGAAAGATGGCCGAGCAGCCCATGCTTCTCGCGGAAGCGCTCGCGCATCTGCTGCACGGTATGAATATTCATGGCCTCGAGCGAAGAGTCGAGAAACATGGCCGAGTAGTAGCCAGGCGCATGATGTCCGACCTCGGTCACGATGTTGGTGTGCCCAAGCATGGCGAGCGCGGCATAGGCCTCGGCGCTGGAAGCGAACCCGCCCGGATGGCCGGAGGCCTTCGCGCCGGTGACTTGCAGCGTGAGGTATCGCAGCGCATCGGCCGCCAGAAGGGCCTGATAGATCGCGCTCGGATCCGAGGCACTCGGGATCGCCGACGCACCGCCCTGAATCGCCGCAGAACGGGTGTGCTCGGCGAATGCGGGCCATGGGGCTCCGAAGTACTGGATCCCTTCACAGAAGGCCGGGATGGCGTCCTTGGCGGGTGAGCGATGGGCGGCCTGGCTCATTGAGTATCTCCTGAAGTCGGTGGGGTTCTAGGGGCAGCTTGCGAAAGAGACTAAGCCCGGCTAGGATGTTTCACAATACTAAATCGTTACCGGAATACGGAATATGCCAAAGAGCCCCGAATCCTCTATTCAGGTGATTGACCGCGCGGTGAGCCTGCTCGATGCGTTGGCGGCGGCCAATGGTCCGATCTCGCTCAAGGTGCTGGCCGCGGAGAGCGAGCTGCATCCGTCGACGGCGCATCGCATCCTCGATGCCCTCGCCACGCACGGCTTCGTCGAGCGTGCCGACAACGGACAGTACCGCCTCGGCGTCAGGCTTATGCAGTACGGCGGACGCGTAAGAGAGAAGACTGATCTGCTACGCGAGGCGCGCCCAATCATGGATTGGCTTCGCGAGCAGGTCGGCGAGACCGTCAATCTCACTGTGCGCGAGGGCGACGAGGTCGTCTATGTCGAGCGTGCCCTGCCGCGGCGCATGATGCGCGTCGAACAGCTGATCGGCAGCCGCGCACCCTTGCACGTGACAGCGGTCGGCAAACTGTTTCTGGCCGAGGTCGGTGAAGTCGAATGTCGCGAATATGCCCGTCGCACCGGCCTGCCGCGCTATACGCCGAACACCTTCACGCAGCCGGGAAAACTCTGGATCGAGGTCGGCGCGGCACTGAAGCAGGGCTACGCACTCGACAACGAAGAAGCCGAACAGGGCGTCGCCTGCATCGGCGTACCGATTCGCGATTCACACGGCATGATGGTGGCGGGGCTTTCGGTATCGGCGCCTCGCGAGCGCCGCCAGGACCGGTGGATTTCCCTGGTGAAGAAGGCCGGCGCCGACCTTTCGGCAAGGCTTGGTTACACTTCCAAGGCCGCGTGAAATCCCGCGTTTGCGGGTGTGATTTTCCTGCCCTTATACTGGCGCGTCTTTTTCAGGCGCGCCCCGCCGCGCGAGGTCAAGTATGAGCTTCTCTTCGTTCAACCCCCCCGTGCGCACGTTGATGGGCCCGGGCCCTTCGGACGTCCACCCGCGCGTGCTCGCCGCCATGAGCCGCCCGACCATCGGCCACCTCGATCCAACCTTCGTCGGCATGATGGACGAGATCAAGGCGATGTTGCAGTACGCCTTTCAGACTCAGAACGCGCTTACGCTGCCGATATCCGCGCCGGGCTCGGCCGGCATGGAGACCTGCTTCGTCAATCTGGTGGAACCCGGCGACAAGGTGGTGGTGTGTGTGAACGGAGTGTTCGGACTGCGCATGAAGGAGAACGTGGTGCGCTGTGGCGGCACGGCAATCGTCGTTGAGGACAAGTGGGGAGAGCCCGTTGACCCCGCCAAACTCGAAGCCACCCTTGCGAACCATCCGGATGCCAAGATCGTCGCTTTCGTGCAGGCCGAAACCTCAACCGGGGCCCAGTCGGACGCCCGCGCTCTCGCCGAAGTCGCGCGCCGCTACAACTGCCTGACCATCGTCGACGCCGTCACTTCGCTTGGCGGCTCGCCGCTGCGTGTCGACGAATGGGGACTCGACGCCGTGTACTCGGGCTCACAGAAGTGCCTGTCGTGCGCGCCGGGCCTGTCGCCACTGACCCTGAGCGAACGTGCCGTGCAGAGAATCAAGGAGCGCAAGAGCCCCGTCGCCAGCTGGTTCCTCGATCTCAACCTGGTGATGGGTTATTGGGGCAGCGGCAAACGCGCCTACCATCACACTGCGCCGATCAACGCGCTCTACGGCCTGCACGAGGCGCTGGTGCTGCTCGGCGAAGAGGAGCTCGAGAAATCCTGGGCACGGCATCATAAGCACCACTTGGCACTGCGTGCCGGCCTGGAGGCAATGGGACTCAAATTCTACGTGCGCGACAGCGCCCGCCTGCCACAGTTGAATGCCATCATGGTTCCCGAAGGCATCAATGAGGAAGAACTGCGTCGTCGCCTGCTGGAGGAGTACAACCTTGAAATTGGCGCCGGCCTTGGCGCGCTAGCCGGCAAGATCGTGCGCATCGGCCTCATGGGCTACGGCAGCAACGTCAAGAACGTGCTCTACTGCCTGGCCGCGCTCGAGGAAGTGCTGGCCGCCATGCGCATGCCGGTGGACAAGGGAGCTGCCGAACGCGCCGCCCATCAGGCGCTTGCCTAGCCGCATCCCGCATTCGCCGTCAGNNACCGTCACCCTGCAGACGCTGGCCGAGCGCTTTAGCAGCATCGGCGTACCGGTCTTTATGGCGGACGTTAAGGGCGATTTGTCCGGTCTCAGCCAGAAGGGTGGCGGAAATGCGAAGGTTGAGGAACGGATCAAGCAGCTCAAGCTCGCAGATTTCTCCTATCAGAGCTTCCCGGTCGTGTTCTGGGATGTTTTCGGTGAACAGGGTCATCCGGTTCGGGCGACAGTCTCGGAAATGGGACCGCTGTTGCTCGCGCGCCTCCTGAATCTGAATGAAACCCAGGAAGGGGTGCTCACGCTGATCTTCAAGATTGCCGACGACAATGGCTGGCTGCTGCTCGATCTCAAGGATTTGCGCGCCATGGCGCAATTTGTCGGTGACAACGCCAAGCAGTTCACGACGGATTACGGAAACATTTCCGCGGCGTCGATCGGCGCCATTCAGCGCGCCCTGTTGGCGCTCGAAAGCCAGGGCGCTGACAAGTTCTTTGGCGAGCCCGCGCTTAATCTCGAGGACCTGATACAGACCGAGGGTGGGCGCGGCGTCATCAACATTCTTGCCGCCGACCGACTCATGCAGGCGCCCAAGCTGTACGCGACGCTGCTGCTGTGGCTGCTCTCCGAATTGTTCGAGAAACTGCCTGAGGTCGGCGACCGTGACAAACCGAAGCTGGTGTTCTTCTTCGACGAAGCGCACCTGCTGTTCGACGATGCCCCGAAGGCGCTGCTCGACAAGATCGAGCAGGTAGTGCGACTGATTCGCTCCAAAGGCATCGGCGTGTACTTCGTCTCGCAAAACCCGCTGGACATTCCCGATGTTGTGCTTGGCCAGCTCGGCAACCGCGTGCAGCACGCGCTGCGCGCCTTTACGCCGCGCGACCAAAAGGCTGTGAAGGCGGCGGCTGAAACCTTCCGTGCCAATCCCAAGCTCAGGGTGGAAAAGGTAATCACGGAGCTTGGTGTCGGCGAGGCGCTGGTTTCGATGCTCGACGAGAAAGGCAGTCCGACAGTTGTCGATCGAGCGCTGATCATCCCGCCGCGCAGTCGCATCGGGCCGGCAACCGATGCCGAGCGCAAGGCAGCAATCGGTGCATCGGCACTCAAGGGCCAGTACGAAACGCCGGTGGACCGTGAATCGGCCTACGAGGTACTCAAGGCACGCGCAGCAAAGGTGGCCGGGGCAGACCCAAATGCTGTAACTCCGACTGCTCAAAAATCGGTCGGCGGATTGGTCGGTGATCTTCTACTCGGCAGTACTGGCCCGCGCGGCGGGCGGCGCGAGGGCTTATTTGAGGTCGCCGCCAAGAGCGCAACACGCCAGATCACCAACCGGTTGGTTCGCGGCGTGCTGGGTTCCCTGCTCGGTGGCGGGCGGCGCTAGCCGCGCGCTACAGCCATTTCTTTTTGCGGAAGTACCAAAGCATCGCCAAGCCCAGCCCGATCATGATGCCGAGCACCAGCGGATAGCCGAGGCGCCATTCGAGCTCGGGCATGTACTTGAAGTTCATGCCATAGACGCCGGCGATGAATGTTAGCGGCATGAAAATGGTAGCGATGATCGTGAGCACCTTCATCACCTCATTCAACCGGTTGCTGACGCTCGAGATATAGACATCAAGCATGGCGGCTAGCATGTCGCGGTAGGTTTCGATGGTGTCGATCACGTGCGCTGCGTGATCATAGACATCGCGCAGATATATCCACATTTCTGGCCGCACGAGTCCGCTGGTCCCCCGCTCCAGCCCGCCAATCACGTCGCGCAACGGCCAGACCGAGCGGCGCAGGCCTATCATCTCGCGCTTGAGCCCGTGCAGGGACTGCAGGGCAGCACGCGAGGGACGGTTGACGAGCTGACCCTCGAGCGTCTCAATCTCTTCACCGAGTTGCTCGAGCACGCCAAAGTAGCTGTCGACCACCGCATCGAGCAGACTGTAGGCGAGATAGTCCGCGCCTTCAGCGCGCAGCCGACCGCGGTCGTCGCGCAGCCGCTGCCGCACGCTGTCGAACACGCATGGCTCCGCTTCCTCGAACGTCAATACGAAGTCGCGTCCGAGAACCAGGCTAAGCTGCTCCACGCGCGTGCCGGTCGCGGCCCGGCTGTTCTGCCACAGTTTGACCACCACATAGACATAGCTGCCGTAATCCTCGAGTTTCGCGCGTTGGTCGGTATTCTGGATATCCTCGATTACCAGTGGGTGCAGATCAAAGGCCTTGCCGAGGCGCTCGAGCAACGCGGAATCGTGCACGCCCGTCACATGCACCCAGCTCACGCCTTGCGGCGCGCGAAGTGGCGTCACCGCGTCCACGCGCTCGAAGGTGTGCTCACGAAACTGGGTGGCGTCGAAATGGATGGCCCTGACGTGCGAAATCTCGCTGCGGCGCTCCCCGATGTGCACCGGTGTCCCCGGCGGGAGCCCGGCCTTGCGAGAGCGCCGCTTGATTGGCTGTTTCACGGCAATCCTGATCTTGTTACCTGGGCCACCGGAATCGGTGGACTATAGTTTTTACACCAGCTCACAGCGTTTTCCCATATCGTCCCGAGGGACTTGCATGCAAACATTCGCGCTCGGCCACGCGGCCTGCGCCGACTGGCAGGAAGCCGCACGCCGCTGCCTTGCGCAGATTGGCGATGCGCCGCATGCCAATCTCGGCTTCCTGTACGTCACCGATCATTTTGCCGGTGATCTCGAGGCCATCCTCTCATACCTGAAGGACGAAACCGGGGTCGAGGAATGGGTCGGGAGCGTCGGTATCGGCATCTGCGCGACGGGGCGGGAGTACTTCGACGAACCGGCGCTGGCGGTGATGCTCGCAACCTTTCCGGCGCAGAACTTCCGGGTCTTTTCAGGCATCGAGCACGACCTCGAAGAGCTGGGACAAGATTGTGCCCAATGGGCGGAACACGCAACGGCAAGCCTCGCCGTCGTTCACGCCGACCCGAGCAATTCAAAAACTCCTCTGCTGGTGGAAGCGCTCGCGCAGGCACTACCGGCAGGCTTCCTGGTCGGGGGCATCACTTCCTCACGTCATGGCCACTGGCAGGTCGCGAATGTCGTGACTCAAGGGGGTCTTTCCGGTGTCTTGTTCGCCGCCGAGCAAGGTGTTGTGACCGGGCTTACGCAAGGCTGCAGCCTGATGGGGCATAAACACCAGATCAGCGAGGCGCGCGGTCAGGTGCTTGCACGCCTCGATGGCCGGCCGGCGCTGGAGGTCTTTAACGAAGAAGTGGGCGATATTCTGGCGAGCGATCCACAGCGTGCCGCCGGCTACATCTTCGCGGCACTCCCGATCCATGGCTCCGATACCGGAGATTATCTGGTCCGCAACATCATCGGTATTGATCCCGAGAAGAATCTGCTCGCGGTGAGCGACCAGCTCGAAGTCGGAGAAGCGCTCCAGTTCTGCCGGCGCGATGTGCGCTCCGCCCAGGAAGACCTGCTGCGCATGCTACGAGACGTTAAGCGCCGCTGCCCGAAGCCGCCACGCGGCGGCGTATATTACTCTTGCGTCGGCCGCGGCCGTAACATGTTCGGCGAGCGCTCTGAAGAACTGCTCACGATCCAGCAGGAGCTTGGCGACTTCCCGCTGGTCGGCTTCTTTGCGAACGGCGAGATCTCCCACGATCGCCTCTACGGCTATACCGGCGTACTCACGCTATTTGTCGATTCAGAAGCCCAAGGCTGAACCGACCGCTCTCTTGCAATAAAGCAAAAAACGGCGGCCTAAGGCCGCCGTACGATCGGGGGGTCTGCCCGGTGTGCAGGCTACTCCGGTATCTCCGTCGTGAAACCTTTCTCTGCTGAAGTCTAGATATCTATTCTGGTTCGGTCGGATTCCGTGCGGCTACGCGTTAGTTCCGTCCGCCGCACGGCACTCCCTCGCTAGTCTTCTAGTTCGACCTGACGCGCGCCAAGCGTGTTCTCGTCGAAGATCACTTTAACCAGCGTGCCCGCCACGGCGGGCGGCCCTGGATTAGCCGGCGTCACTGCATTGAAGAACGCTGTTTTCGAGATCGACTGGTCGTTGATATCGGCATAGGGTTTCTGAATGTCCGTCGGTGCGCTGACATCAATCGCGAAACCAAGTAGCGTTATCGTGACTTCCGGCGACTCCGCCTCAACAGGCGCCTGCATGACAGGGCGACCACTGTTGCTGCAGCTATTAATTATCTCACCGGCTGTAACGACTGCCCCTCCGCCTGCTTTGCGCTGCCCACGAATCTGAACGCAGGTCGGTGCCGGATTGCTCACGGAACCCTGGGTAAAGTTATCCGATTCGATACTGATGTTGCGACCCGCAACGTTCAGCGTAAATGTTCCGCCCGATGCACTGGGGACGCCTTGCAGTCGCACTACCGATCGCTTGTACTCGATCTTGCTCGCTGCAATCGAGGTACCGGTCCAGATGCCTTCGGCTTCTACCTTGATATTGTTCTGAAGGTCGGTCGAGATTCCGCCAACGTAGCGGGTGGATCCGGATATCGTCACCGGGATGCCATCCACCAAGAAAGCGGTGGCACCGGCGGTGTAACTGGACACCAGACCTTCCGCTTCGCGACGCTGGTTCTGGCTCGACTGGAAGGCCGAATCTTCAGCGCTCTCAACTTCGATCAGGTTGGCCTGGAACACACCACCCGAGAGGCAGGGCCGCGTGCAATGCACCTCAACAATGCTACCGTTCTGATAGACCGCGCCGGCCGGCGTAATCGTCGCTCCCCCAATTACCTGGACGGCTTGGCCACCGGCGGTGCTGCCGAAGCCGCGAACGGTGAAGGACGTCGGATTGTTTCCCGCAGCCCCACCAACTACCACGCCGCGGATCTCATCAATGAGTCCGTTGGTCATTCCAGTGCCATCGGGCTGAGCAGTCACGCTGCCTTCGACGCGGGTAGCGCGAATATCGCCATTTGCATCGCGCTGGCCATGCGCCTCAACAATGGTTCCGGTCGTGGGGTCGCCGACGATGGCGGCGAATCCCGCGAGATTGGAGTAAATCGTTTGATCATCAACTATGACCAATTGCCCTAAGACGCGGAATTGTTGAGTGCCGTTCACGGTCTGCTTGAGGTCCACACGTCCGCGAACCTCAATCTGGGCTTCGATACGTTGCGCCGTGCCGTTGATGCCGTCGTCGCTGACGGTGCCAGACACCTGCACCACCATTCCGTCCTTGAGGTTAGCCGCCGTCTTCGGCGTGTCGTCGATGACGATACTGGCGGCAGTATCCTCGAACCGCACGCCGTTGATGATGACACTTCCCTTTACCATCACGCCGCTCGAAATAACAGCGCCTCCTGCTGGAGCCGTAGCACCTGTGCCGCCTCCACCGCCACCACAGGCGGTAAGCAGTGCCGCAAGGCACGTCAATACAAGCAAGTTAACAAGTTTGGTTGGACTCATGACGCGTTCTCCGTATTAGCCGCTGTGGCGGGTGCAACTTCTTCTTCAAAGTAGAAAATACCGAGGCCGGCACGCATGCGGCCGGATCCGACGGACTTGGGATTGATGTCCCGGTCGCGCTGGGCGAGCCAGTGGTCAATCCGCTCGAGCAGTTCCTGTGCCTGTTCACGGCTCAGCTTCCGAAATTCCGGCACCGCCTCGCTCGGAAGGTTGTCGTACATCACCTTGCGCTGGAAAAGCGGGTCGGTATTGCCGTGCTGGATGTTGTGATCGATGGTGCGAATGAGGTCACTCACGTCGGTCCCGAGGATCTGGAGCTTGTCGATGTCGCTCTTCGCGGGAATGTACGAACGTGCCCGCAGGCGTACCTTGCCGTCGTCCAGGCGCTCGACTGCGCCCACCCGGACCAGCTCATCGAGCACGGCCCGGACCGGCATGTCGCCGCTGTGCCGGCGCACCAGTGCCGCGAAGCCTTGTTCTCCACCCTGGCCGAGGGTTGCCGGCTGGCCGTCACGGTCCAGGAAGTCGCGGTCCCGAACCCAACCGGCAATCACGCGTGCCGCGCGGTTGTAGCGCTCGGCGGTGGCGGTGTCTGCAGGAGCAGGGTTTTCCGCGACGCGGGCAACTTCCTTGCGCGTAAGCCCCGTCAGCACGGAGACACGCGAAATCGACTGCTTCTTTCCGGGGATCCCGAATTCGTTCATTCCAACCTCGACATAGGCGCGCTTGGCCAACTCGGCGAACGCGTCGTAGGCAACCCCATGTCGAAGCAGAATCCGTATTAGAGAGCGCAGTGCCGCGCTCACCGCTTGCGACAAAGCCTCGGTTATATTCACGGTATGCATTTGGGAAATTTTTCCCAAAAAGATAGTTCTTGTCAAACCCCCATTACCGTTCTCTCTTCGGAATCAATACTTATAATTTCAGTACGTGATTTAACGGTTGGCAGGCATGAAGACGCCTTGCGGCGCGGAATAGCTTCAGAGATCCCGGCAAGGTGCCAATGGCCCGAGGAAAACGCAGCGGCTGTAGACGCCGTGGGCGGGCGGCACGCCACCACCGGTTTGCTGTTGCGGAGATTCGCCTTGGGGGCGAAGACTAGGACTTCAGGAGCGAGCGGATGTCTTGCACCAGGTCTTCGACCGAGGCGTCGTTCTTGTGCATCAGGCGCAACTTGCCGGTAGCATCCTTGATCATCACGCCGCCGAAGTGTGCGAAGAGGGGCTGCCCAGCCCCTGGCTTGGAGTCGGCCTGGAAGGCGACCTTGTAGTCCCGCGCCACGGCGGCGATCTCGGCCTCCGTGCCGGTCAGCCCGACAAAGCTCTCGTGAAACTTGGGCACGAAGCCGGCGAGCTGCGCCGGGGTATCGTGCTTTGGATCAACGGTGACGAACAACACTTGAACTGTCGCCGCGTCAGGTCCGAGGCGCTGCATGACCTGCGAAAGCCTGTTCATGGTCGGTGCGCAGATGTCCGGGCAGTGGGTGTAGCCGAAGAACAGCACCACGACCTTGCCGCGGTAGTCGGAAAGCCGCACGCGCTTGCCAGTGTGGGCAGTAAGCTCGAAATCCCCTCCCCAGTCCACGGCACTGATGTCGGTGCCCCTGAACTGGGGAGCTGGAGGATTGCATCCGGCGACGCTTGCCGAGAGGAGCAGCGTGACCAGGATAGAAAGAATTATGCGCATCAGTACAGTGCCGAGTGCAGCGCCTCACGGATCAGCAACCGATAGTGGTCAACCAGTAGCAGCGCGAACAACAGCGCCAGATACTGGATCGAGTAACCGAACGTCCTGCGCGCAACGGCATCGTCGTCAGTGCGATAAAGCCGTACCGTGTAGTACAGGAAACCGGCATTGAGCAGCATGGCGCCAATGAGATAGGCCCAACCACTCATTTTGGTCGCGAAGGGCATGATCGTAACCGCGGACAGCAGCACGGTGTACAGCAGGATCTGCAGGCGCGTGAACGAACGTCCATGGGTCACCGGCAGCATGGGAATCCCAACCTTGGCGTATTCCTTCTCCCGATAGAGCGCAAGCGCCCAGAAGTGTGGCGGCGTCCACACGAAAATGATCAGGAACAGGATCAGCGCGTCGGAGCTTACCTGCCCGGTAATCGCGGTCCATCCGAGCACCGGGGGCGCAGCACCCGCGGCGCCACCGATCACGATGTTCTGCGGCGTGGCATGCTTCAGATAGACGGTGTAGATGAACGAATAGCCGATGAGCGAGAAGAAGGTCAGCAGCGCCGTAAGGGTATTCACCTTTAGCACCAGAATCGCCATCGACAGCATGCCGAGCGCCACCGCAAACGTCAGCGCCTCGCCGATCGTCAGCTGCCCTGTCGGAATCGGGCGCCCGCGGGTACGCGCCATCTGCGCATCGGCCCGCCGGTCGATTACCTGATTGATCGCCGCCGCTGAAGCCGCCGCGAGCGCAATGCCAAGCGTGCCATAGAAGAACGCGCCGAGCGGAAGCAGCCCGGGACTGGAAAGAAACATGCCGACGATCGCCGTAAAGACGATCAACGCCACGACACGCGGCTTGGTCAGCTCGAAGTACTCGCGCGCCAGAACCCCCGCGCGCCGCGGCTCGCTGGCTTCGGTCGGCAGCGCCGCCGCATCGGATTCAATTCTTGCCTTGCTCATGGTTCGCTCAGTATCAGGTCTTCGGCGCACGTACCACGTGGTAGAGGGTCACCAGGCTCATCAGCAGCAGGGCCGAAGCCGCGCTGTGCCCCACGGCCACGGCCAGCGGCAGGTGCAAAACTACCTGCATGACACCCAAAACGGCGGCGAAAGATAGCATTATCAGGACCAGCAGGCCATATCGGCACAGGTTCTCCTCATTGCCGACCCGCAGAATATGCATCGCCAGCCATCCCCCGTAGAGCAGCGTTACCAGCGCCCCGACCCGATGTGCCATGTGCAAAGCCGTGGCCGCCGGGAGGTTGAGCAGACGGCTCTCGTAGTCGATGCCGAGATCCTGCCAGAGCGTAAATCCATCCAGCACCTCCATCCCCGGCCACCAGCTGCCCTGGCAAGTCGGGAAATCCGGACAGGCCAGACCCGCGTAGTTGACCATCGACCAGCCGCCTAGGGCGAACTGCAGCGAGGCCAACACCAGCAGGATCAGCGTTCGCGGTCGAAGCGAACGGGCGACCGCACTCGCGCTGACCGAGCGGAAGAAACGCTGCTCACGCATCACGATCCACCACAGCAGCGCGAGTACCGTCATGCCGCCGACGATCTGCATCATCTGCACCAGCGGTGTATAACGGTGCGTGAACGTGAGCACGCCGAGTACCGTGAGGGTTGCCACCAGGAGCGCCGTCATGCCGGGTATCAGCACCTGCTGGCTACGCTTTCGCTTCTTGAGCTGCCAGCCCAGCACCGTTAGCCGCAGCAATACGAAGGCGAGTGATACCGCGATAGCGCGCTGCGTGGTCTCCTTCCATACGCGTTCGCCGGTCTCTTTGCGCTCGCCTTCATAGCTCTTGGCGCGCTCGATGTCCTGGGCGGTCAGCGGGGCGAACAGCTTTCCATAGCAGCCCGGCCAATCGGGACAACCGAGCCCGGCCTCGGACAGACGCGCATATGCATTGAACACGACCGAGCTCAGCGCGATCAGCGCCGCCCACAGCGCCATGCGAAAGAACTTGGCCGACTTGGATGACTTGAGCATTCAGCCAACGCGCGAGACGCGCAGCAAGCGCGCAAGATCCTTGCGCATTCCGCCCGCGTCGAAGCCGGCGGGATAGCCGAGCACCAGGTTGCCGAGCGGATCGATGAGATACACCCGCCCGGCGCGCTCACCCGGCATTGCGAGCTGCGTACGCAACGCCTCGATGGCGCGCGATTGACCCGTCCATCCTTCCATGCCGGCGTACACAGAAAGCGTCTTGGCGAAATCCGCCCGCAACACGGCATCCTGTGCAACGAATACCCGCTGGATGCGATCCGCCTCCTTGCCTTGCGCCAATACCACCTGCTGCAGCTTGTAGAGGGTGTCGCGGCAGGACTGCGGGCACGCAGCAGATCCGATGTAGAGCAGCGTCCACTTGCCGCGCAGTCCGGAGATCGAACGGGGGGTGCCATCGACTGCTTCAAAGGCGAGTTCAGTGAGCGGTCGTGCCGGTGTTACCAGCTCGCCGTAGTTACCGGTTCGTTCCGCGTGCCAGCCGGTGAGGTATAGCGTCCAGGCGATGACGACCGGCAGCAAGGCGATCCCTAGCAGCGCCAGCAGGATGCGCCGGCCATGCCCCCGCTTTGCCACACCGATATGCTGCGTCTCTCCTGCCATCAGGCCGCCTCCTCGTCCTCGGCGCTTGGCGCGGCGCGCCCGGCGCGCACGCCGAGATAGACATAGACCGCAAGCAGCGCCACCGCCAGTGCAAACCACTGGAAAGCATAGCCCTGGTGCACGGCAATGCCGGCATCGAGCCGTGTCCAATGGCGTTCAAACCCGCCTGCCGGGCTTTGCGGATCAAGCAGGACGACGACCGGTTGTACTGGAAAGCCGGCTGCGGCGCGGTAGCTGGCGAGGTCGAGGTACGGCCATACCAATTGCCAGGCACCCGCGCCAGGTGGCGTGACGAGCTTGAGCGGCACCTCGGAGGGCAGCGTCGCGACACCTAGCACCTCTACCGGCTCGCTCGGGGTATCGATCTGGGGCGGGCGGGCGCGGCTCTCGCCAAGCGGGACCCAACCACGGTTGACGAGTACGCGCATGTCGCTGTTCTCGATCTGCAGCGGCGTCAGAACATGATAGCCAGCCTGGCCCTGCTGTACCCGATTGTCGAGCAGGATCTGGAAACGTGGCTCATAGACGCCGCGCACACGTACACGATGAAAGCGCAGCGCCTCGGCTGATTCCTTGTGGCGACTGATCCAGACCGGCTCATCACGCGACAACGCGTCGTACTGCGCCTGCAACTGGCGCTTCTCCTCGGCGCGCTGCAACTGCCACCAACCGAGAAAAAGAAAAATCGGCAACAGCACCAATACCGAGACAGTAAGGGCCAAGGATGGACGAAATGAACGATTCATGGCGATCGGGACATCACACCGTGGACGCCGGCGACGGCGTGTCATCTAGTATAATCCAGGGTTCCTTCCGCCAACGGTCTGCCGACATGATTGCCAAGCTATTCGTCATCGCCATGCTCATCGCCATTTTCGTGAGCCTGTTCTCCGCGCTCGTGTTTCTGTTCCGTGACAAGAAGGGCAGCCATCGAACCGCCAAGGCCCTGACCTGGCGCATCGCACTTTCCATCACGCTGTTTGTCTTGCTGATGGCGAGCTTCTATTTCGGGATCATTCCGCCGCAGGGGTTATCAGCACGCTGACGACGTTGAGCTGAAACGAGCCCAAGAAAAAAGGGCGCTGCCGGCCGGNNTTTTTCTAATGCGCGCCAACAGTACTGGCTAGAACCAGTACACGAAGATGAACAGGAACAGCCACACCACGTCGACGAAGTGCCAGTACCAGGCGACGGCCTCGAAACCGAAATGATGGTCGGGGCGGAAGTGGCCCTTCAGCGCACGGCCGAGAATTACGATCAGCATGACGGTGCCAAGCGTCACGTGAAAACCGTGGAAGCCGGTGAGCATGAAGAACGTCGCGCCGTAGATGCCGGTCTTCATGGTGAGACCCATCGCCGTGTAGGCATGAATGTACTCATAGGCCTGAAGCGAGAGGAACGTAACGCCCAGCGCGACCGTGAGAAACAAGCCGGTGATGAGTTGTGCGCGATTGCTCTTGAGCAGTCCCCAGTGCGCCCAGGTGATCGTGGCGCCGGAGCTGAGCAGGATCGCGGTGTTGATCGCAGGAATGCCCCACGCCCCCATGGGCGAGAACTGGCTGGCAGCCGGAATCGTGTCGGGCTCGATTGCGATTGGTCCCTTGGGGCCGGCGCTTGGCCAGTGGAAGTCGAAACCGGGCCACAACAACTCCGTGTCACCGAGCCAGGGACCTGCCCACTGCCGGACGTAGAACAGCGCGCCGAAGAAGGCCGCGAAGAACATGACTTCGGAGAAAATGAACCAGGACATGCCCCAGCGGAAAGAACGATCAACTTGCGCGTTGTACTTGCCGCCTTCGCTCTCGCCGATCACTTCACCGAACCAGCGGAACATCACCCAAATCAGGATCGCGGCACCGACGATGGCAATCCACTTGCCAAAACCAACACCGTTGATGGCAAGCACGAAACCCAGCGCGAGCGAGAACAGGCCGGCCGACGTGACGATGGGCCACGGGCTCGGATTGGGCAGATAGTAACCACCATTGGCTGCGGACATACTCTCGATCCTCTCAGTTGAGATTATTTTGACTCTTACCTATCCCCCGGCGGCGTGCGCATGATGATCATGCGCGCCGGGAATCGGATCCTGTGGAGCAGCGCCATAGCGTTGCGCCGACGCCTTGTCGGTGTTGAAGAACGCGTACGACAGCGTGATTGTTCTCACTTCGCGATCAACGCCGGCATCCACCACAAAGCGCACCGGCATCTCGCGCGACTCGCCGGCCTTCAGGGTCTGCTGCGTGAAGCAGAAACACTCGAGCTTCTTGAAGTGGGTCGCGGTCACGAACGGGGTAACGCTTGGCACCGCCTGCGCCGTGATCGTCTCGTCAGTCGGATTGCGTACCAGGTACTTCACTTCGTATACCTGGCCTGGATGCACCTCCAGCTTCTTCACCAACGGGCGAAATTCCCAAGGAAGGCCAGTGTTGGTGTTGCCGGTAAACTCCACCGTAATCGTACGCGCGGAATCAACCGCCTCGGCGCCGACCGCTTGCGCATCGGTACGCCCGGTCCTGCCGCCGATACCGGTTGCCTTGCAGAGCACGTCATAAAGCGGCGCCATCAGGTAACCGAAACCGAACATCGCGACCACGACGATCACGAGATTACGCACCGTCTTGCGGGTACCGTCAGCCGCTTTGGCTCGCTCGCTCATCCACCCACCTTGTGTAAGAAGCTGCTGACGAAGAATCCGACCACTACGAGCAACAATACCGCGACCGTGATGCGTATGTTGCGGCGCTGCTGCGGTGTCAGGTTGCGATCGTTAGTCATATTGAAGTTCCTCGGTCCCGATGCCGGGCCCATATGCCCGGCATCGGGAGACAGGGATTACTTGACCTTCGGCGGAGTCGCAAACGTGTGGTACGGGGGCGGCGACGGCACTGTCCACTCCAGGCCCTCCGCCCCTTCCCAAACCTGGCTAGTCGCCTTCTGACCGCCACGGATCGACTGCATCGCGTAGTAGAAGAAGATCAGCTGGGCGGCGATCGTCATGAAGGCACCAATCGTCGACCACTGGTTGAACTCGACAAACTGCAGCGAGTAATCCGGGATGCGGCGCGGCATGCCGGCCAGTCCCAAGAAGTGCTGCGGGAAGAAAGTCAGGTTGAACCCGATCATCGTCAACCAGAAGTGCCACTTGCCAAGCGTCTCGTTGTACATGTGGCCGGTCCACTTCGGCAGCCAGTAGCTGACCGCACCGAACAACCCGAACACCGAGCCGCCGATGATGACGTAGTGGAAATGCGCCACCACGAAATAGGTATCGTGATACTGGAAGTCGGCCGGCGTGATGGACAGCATCAGGCCCGAGAGCCCTCCGATCGTGAAGATGAACACGCCGCCGATCGCCCACAGCATCGGCGTTTCGAAGGTCATGGCGCCCCGCCACATGGTCGAGACCCAGTTGAACACCTTCACACCGGTCGGCACCGCGATCAGCATGGTGGCGTACATGAAGAACAGCTCACCCTGCAGCGGCATGCCGACCGTATACATGTGGTGCGCCCACACGATGAACGACAGGAACGCGATCGACGCGGTGGCGTAAACCATCGTCTCATAGCCAAATAGCGGCTTGCGCGCGAAGGTCGGGATGATCGTCGAAAACACGCCAAACGCCGGTAGCACCAGGATGTAGACCTCCGGGTGGCCGAAGAACCAGAACACGTGCTGGAACAGCACCGGGTCGCCGCCATAGGCCGCATCGAAGAAATGCGTGCCGAAGTGGCGATCGGTGAGCAGCATGGTGACTGCACCGGCCAATACCGGCAGCGAGGCGATTAGCAGGAACGCGGTGATGAACCAGCCCCACGCGAACATCGGCATTTTCATGAGTGTCATGCCGGGAGCGCGCATATTCAGCACGGTGGCGATGATGTTAATCGACCCCAGGATCGAGGAAATACCGAGCATGTGGATCGAAAGAATCGTGAAGTCGACGCCCGGGCCAGTTTGGTGAGCGGACAGCGGCGGGTAGAGCGTCCAACCGCCGGCCGGGCCACCGCCCGGCATAAAGAGCGACAACATGAGCAGCGTCGCGGCGAACGGCAGGATCCAGAAGCTCCAGTTGTTCATGCGCGGCAGCGCCATGTCCGGGGCGCCGATCATGAGCGGGATCTGCCAGTTGGCAAGCCCAGTGAAGGCCGGCATGACGAAACCGAAGATCATCACCAGCGCGTGCACAGTGGTCATCTGGTTGAAGAAGTGTGGATCCACAATCTGCAGGCCCGGCTGCCAGAGCTCGCTACGAATCACCAACGACATGATGCCGCCGACGATCGCCATGGAGAACGCGAACACCAGGTACAGCGTGCCGATGTCCTTGTGGTTGGTTGTGGTGAGCCAGCGCATGATGCCGCTCGGATGCTCATCGTGATGTGCAGTTGCCATGCTGAGAATCTCCTGGTGCTTAACCTGGAATACGTTTAGCGTGCGGCCTTGATCTGGGCCGGCTGGACGACGTCACCCGCCTTGTTGCCGAAACCATTGCGCTCGTAGGTGATGACGGCGGCAAGATCGAGATCATTGAGCTGCGCGCCGAAGGCGGCCATAGCGGTGCCCGCCTTGCCCTTGACGACAATATTGATGTGCGCCGCAAGCGGGCCGTTGGCGACCTTGCTGCCGGCCATCTTCGGAAACGGGCCCACGCCCTCGCCGTTCGGGCCGTGACAGGCCGCGCAGGTGGTCGCGAAGACCTTCTTGCCGCGCTCGATCAACTCATCCTTGCTGAGCGTCTTGGAGGAATCCGCGGCGGCCTTGGCTGCCTGGTCCTTCTGCACGCTCACCCACTTTTCGAACTCTTCCGGGCTGACAGCTTGCACCACGATCGGCATGAAACCATGGTCCTTGCCGCAGAGCTCGGCGCACTGGCCGCGGTAAATGCCGGGCTCTTCGATCTTGGCCCACATCTCGTTCACGAAACCGGGGATGGCGTCTTTCTTCACGCCGAGCGCTGGCACCCACCAGGCGTGCAACACATCGTTGGCCGTGACGACAAAGCGCACCTTCTTGCCCACCGGCAAGACGATCGGATTGTCGACCTCAAGCAAATAGTGTTCGCCCTTCTTTTCCTTGTTCTCGATCTGGGCGCGCGGGGTCGCAAGATTGCTGAAGAAGCTGACGTCTTGGTCCGGGTAGTCGTACTTCCACTTCCACTGGTAACCCGTAACCTTCACGGTCAGTTCCGACTTGCTGACATCATCCATTTCAAGGAGCGTCGCAGTCGAGGGAACGGCCATGGCCACCAGGATCAGGAACGGGATGATTGTCCAGACCACTTCCAGGGTCGCACTGCCATGGAACTTGGCGGGCTTCACGCCGCGGCTCTTGCGATGCGCGAAGATGGAATAGAACATCACACCGAACACGATGACGAAGATCACCACGCAAATGATGATGATCAGGTTATGCAGCTCGAGCAGCTTGTGGCCAATCGCCGTGACCGGCTTCTGAAAGTTGAGTGCGTAGTCGGCCGAAGCGAGGCCGGACACTACGAGGAGCGAGATACCAAGCAAGAGGCGCGGTACCAAGCCCAGGTTGGGGGTGCTACGAGTCTTCGACATGCTGCTCTCCCGATGCTGAATGCCAGTTTTAACCTGTTCGATCCGCCTGCGCTGGCGCCGCGGACACGACACGAAACCCAAGACCACTCTTACACGTGACCACTGCCGTGGCCTGCTCGTAGCGCGCCTTTCAGCTCCCGCGCGAGCACCTGCCGCGTAACTTCCCCGATCTGCGAGCCAATCTCGACGAACCGGCCGTGCGATCCGATACTGAGCCGGGAGGGCGCCGACCGGCGCCGCCGCCGCTCGAACCGCACCCGCGCCCAGTAGCGCTGAAACTCGAACTGCTCCTGCCGCTTGCCCTCGCGACGCGCAATCCGGACACGCGTTGGCTCGAGCACGATCCATTCACGGTCGTCATGGTGTCGCGCGAACCACGCCGTCACCGCACCGACCAGTACCACCTCGAGTCCGGCGAAGGGCAGAATCATCCATGCCCCCAGCAAGGCGAACCCGACCGCAATGATTGTGAGGAATCCCGCAATGACTCCAAACACCAACCATCCGCCTCGCCGGCTGATCGATCGGTTAGGACGAAGGAGGATTAAGACTCGGTCCGGCCGAGAATCGGCGGACTGTTGATTCCCATCCATCAGCTCCTCCTCGCTCCCGATACCGCAACGAATCGGCGAGGACCGGGACCCGACGCGCAGCGTTAATTCAATCTAGTCGCGCTGCCTCCCCGATCAAGAAAATCACGTCGGGGATAAGTTTTTTTGCGGGTCGGCCGGCTTTACGGCGCGCGCAAACTAACACATGGGTTGGGGTGCCGCAATACTGTCAGGTGCTACGGAAAACAGTTTGTTTTCCAGTGCATTTCCTTGCGAGCTCTGGCAGCCAACGCCCCAGCACGGCGCTCGGCTTATTGGCAGCGGCTAATGCAAACCGAGCATGGCAAGGTCGAACAGCGAGACGAGTTCCTCGTCCCGACCGTGAGGGGGCAGACTCGGAAAACGGGCGATCAGCGGCACAGCCAGTCGGTCTCGCAGTGAGGCGACATTCGCCTCGACGCGCGACATCGCCGGATCAATGGAATTCGCGACCCATCCGGCAAGCTTCAGGCCACGCGCCTCGATGGCCTGCGCCGTCAACAGCGCATGATTGAGACAACCAAGCCGCAGCCCGACAACGAGAATGACCGGCAGCGCAAGCGCCGCGGCGAGGTCTGCCATGCTCTCGCGCGGACCAATGGGAACCGCCCATCCGCCGACGCCCTCCACGACAATATAAGGGGCGAGCGAACGCAAACGACCATAGTGCACGCCGATCCGCTCGATCTCGATTGGCTCGCCACTCGCAAGATGCGGGGCGATTGCCGGCTCGAACGCATACGGATTTACGTCATCGTAAGGCGCGGCAACGCCGCTCGCCGCGAGCAGGACCTCGGCGTCTTCGCTGCGCAGCCCAAGCGGCGTAGGGCGGCAGCCGCTAGCCACCGGCTTCATGCCGACGGCGGTTATGCCACGCGCCCGGAGCGCAAGCAGCAACACTTCGGCCGCGAGGGTCTTGCCAACACCTGTGTCCGTGCCTGTGATGAACCAGCCGGCGCCCGCCGCGCCAACCTTCCCGTCCGCATCGGTGATGGCTTTAGCCATGAAGTCTCTTTACCTCGGATAGCGGCACGGCCGCCAAGCCGGAAGACTGCGCCAGTCGTACGGCCGCAGGCGCCCAGGCATGGCCGAACACTACTTCATAGGTTGCCGAAATCGCGCCGTCCGGGCCGTCGTTCGGATAGGCCGCGCGAAACCGCTCGAAGCGCTCACGACCGGTCAACGCGCGCCGGCGTGAGGTGGCAACGTTGTGCGCCCCCAACTGCTTGAGCTCGCGTAACAGTGCTGTGACGTCGGCATAGCCGAGCCGCAATCGCTCGATATCGAGTACCGGGTCGGTGAACCCGTCGGCCAGCATCCAGTCGCCGATGTCGTGCATATCGACAAACTGGTGCACGTGCACATCGCCATCCACCGCCTGCCACGCCCCACGCAATTCCTTCAGCGTGTCGGGACCCAGGGTCGCGAACATGAAAAGCCCGCCCGGCTTCAGAACCCGCAGCACTTCGGCAAACACCCGCCGGGCGTCGCACCACTGAAGCGTCAGATTCGACACCGCCATATCGACACTTGCGGGCATGAGTGGCAACGCCTCGGCATCGGCACAAACGAAATGGCGCGGACCGCGCAAACCCAGTGCGGTCTGCGCGCGTGGCGCCAAACCTTTGGTTGTCGCATTGGCCCGCTGCGCCATCGCCTCGGCGATGTCGACGCCAAGCACGCGTGCCCCGCGATAACGTCGCGCCACAGCCGCACTGAGATATCCCGTACCGCAACCGATATCGAGAATGACGCGCGGCTCCACACGAATAATGTCGAGACGCTCGAGCAGCTGTGCCGCAACCTCACGCTGCAAGCGTGCAACTTGGTCATAGTGAGTCGCGGCTCGATTGAACGCGCCGCGCATCTGACGCTTGTCGATATCGGCGCCGTCAGCCATGGGTCGAAAGGAAGCGCGCCAACACCGGCGCGACGGCAGGCCAATGCGAGAGCTGTGGCGCATGGCCCGCATCCGGCACCAGCACGAGCTCGGCTTGCGGCAACCGCGCGGCCATGGCCTCGGCCGCCGCGACCGGCGCGATACGATCGCGCGCGCCGTGCACGACGAGAACGGGCAGGTCGATCGCCGGGAGATCGGCTCGCAAATCGGTATCACGCAGGATTTTCAGGCCACCGGCCAGCCCCTCGGGTGACGGATCACCGTGTTCGAACAGCGAGGCGCGCAGGTTGCGCAGCATGACACGCTCGGCCTCGCCGTGCCCGAGCTGCAGCGCGAGAAAGCGCGAGAGCGTGGCGCGGAAGTCTTGGTGGAGACCGCGCGCAAATTCCTCGAGCGTGCTGGCCGGCATGGCCGACAGCCAATCGCGCATCTGTACAAAGCACGGCGTCACCGCGATCAACACCAACGCCTTGACCTGCTGTGGCGCGCGCAGGGCGAGCCGCAGGGCGGCCAGCCCGCCAAGCGACCAGCCAATCCAAACCGCTCTCTTTGGTGCGATAGCCTCGAGCGAGACAGTTAGCGCATCGAGACTCGGCACGCCGACGTCACGCGAGCGGCCGTGCCCCGGCAGATCCGGGATGTAAAGACTATGGTTCGACGCCAGGGATTCGCGCGTTGGCTCCCAAATACCCCCATGTGTGCCCCACCCGTGCAACAGCACGAGAGGGGAACCCGCGCCAGCGGTCTCGCAGTAAAGGGCGTTCATGTAGCGACCTTGGCTATTTCCGCGAGCGCACCGACGAGTCGGTCGACTTGGTCGGGGGTGTGTGCCGCAGAGAAGCTCACACGCAGCCGCGCGCTACCGTCCGGCACCGTGGGCGGGCGAATTGCCGGCACCAGGAAGCCGCGCTCGCGCAGCCCATCGGCGAGCGCGAGCGCCGCCCGCGCCTCACCGACTAACAGCGGCTGAATGGGCGTTTCCGATTCCGCGAGTGTGAATCCGAGCTGCGCCGAACCCGCGCGAAAGCGCGCGATCAGTTCGCGCAGACGCTCGCGGCGCCACCCTTCCGCGCGAACGACTGCAAGCGCGGCGCGCACCGCTTCGGCCATCGCCGCTGGCAACGCGGTGGTATAGATGTAACTGCGCGCCCGCTGGATCAGCAGCTCGACGAGATCGGCATCGCCGGCAACGAACGCTCCGAAGACGCCGAACGCCTTGCCAAGCGTGCCCATGAGAATCACCTCGCCCGCGGGCGCGAGCCCTGCCGCCGCGAGCGAACCCCGTCCCTGCGGACCGCGTACGCCGAGCCCGTGAGCATCGTCGGCGAGCAACCAAGCGCCGTGCTCGCGCGCCAGCGCGGCGAGCGCTTCGAGCGGCGCCACATCGCCATCCATGCTGAACACCGCATCCGTGAGAATGAGCGAGAGCCGCTGCTCCGGACCGAGCTGGCGCCGGAGCGCCCCGACGTCGGCGTGCGGATAGCGGCGCGCACGGGCGCGTGCGAGGCGCGCGGCATCGATAAGCGAGGCGTGATTCAGTCGGTCTTCGGCGATCAGCGAGTGGCGTTCCGCGAGCGCCATGACCACGCCAAGGTTAGCCATGAAGCCGGTCGAGAACAGCAGCGCGCGCCTGGCACCGACGAAATCGGCCAGCTCCTCCTCCAGCGCGTGATGTGCGCGGCTATGTCCCGTGACAAGATGCGAAGCGCCGGAACCAACGCCGTATTGCCCGGCACCGCGCTGCAAGGCCGCGATCACCCGTGAATCGTTCGCAAGCCCAAGGTAGTCGTTACTGCAGAACGACAGCAACCGCCGGCCATCGACCACAACTTCCGCGCCCTGCGGCGAATCAAGCACGAGGCGCCGGCGGTAGAGATGCGCCTGTTCGAGCCGGGCAAGCTCGTCGCTGAGCCAGTTCATTGAGCAGTGGCTGCCGGGCGTTTGCGCGGCGTGCGGGAGTCAGTCAGCATGGAACGCACACGGCGGGGTACGGGATGAAGGCGGCAGTTTAGCGGAGCACTGATCACTGTCAACGAATGATCACTCATCTGGTTAACAACTGCATTCGTAACGCTCGACGGTTTTTCGCTCCGGCGTGCGTCCTCTGCGGCGACCCGACCGACACCGGCCAGGACCTATGTACGCCCTGCGACGCTGCGCTCCCACGCCTCGCCTCGGCTTGCCCGCGCTGCGCCAATCCCCTCGACGGCACACGCGCGGCATTGTGCGGTGCCTGCCAGCAGTCTCCGCCGGCCTTCGCAGCGACACGCGCGGTGTTCCGCTATGAGCATCCGGTGGATTCGCTTGTTCACGGGCTCAAGTACCACGGTCGCCTGGATCTGGCGCGCATACTCGGCAACCTGTGTGCAGCAGAACTGGCAGAACCCGACGCTTCGGCAATTGATGTGCTGGTGCCAGTGCCACTCGATCACGCGCGACTGCGCTCGCGTGGCTACAACCAGTCGCTCGAACTTGCCCGACCGATATCCAAGCGGTTTGGATTGCTGCTCGATGCCTTTGGCGTGACGCGCGTGCGCGCGACACGCCCGCAAACCGAACTGTCGCGCACCGAGCGGCGCAAGAATGTGCGCGGCGCCTTCGCCGTGACGGGAGACTACAGCGGCCGAAACGTAGCGATCGTCGACGACGTGATGACCAGCGGCGCAACCGCTGACGCGCTTGCCGCCGCGCTGCACGAGGCAGGGGCGAAGCGCATTGAGGTTTGGGTCGTGGCGCGCGCCTAGCGCGCTGGCAATGACGCGCCGGAGATCCCAGGCGCACCGACCAGTATCTGCTCGGCTGACGCTCCATACGCCTTCGCCATCTCACGCACGCGTTGCTCAAGCTCGCGCGCGCCTTGTTCGTTTCCCTGCGCGCGTCGCAGCCGCGCAGCGAATTCATAGTAGACGGCGGTATCACGGTTCCGCGGATACCATTGGGCGATTCCCTCTTCCAGCAAATCGTGCGCGGCACGCGGCTCGCCGTGCTCCAGCATCCATTCGGCGAGCCCCACCCGCGCCCAGTGAAAGCGTGGATCGCGCGCAAGCGCTTCGCGATACGCGGCTGGCGCACCGTCGGCGAATTCCGACGCGACCTTCGATGCATGACGGTGCAGAAGTCGTGCACGCGCGTAGTAAACATCCGCGCGATACCTATTGGCGCGTTCTGCATTCTCCAGCAGCGCCAGCGCGTCTTCAAAGATGGCACGACGGCTACTCGCGGGAAAATCCGGCGGCAGCTGATCGAGTACCCGTGTGAGCAGACCGGCATGCATTATTAATGGCGCATCCAGCCCCGGTGCGAACCGCCCTGCCCAGGTGAGGGCCTGATCGGCTTCGCGCAGTGCACCATTCTCGGCGAGCGTACGCGCACGCTCCATGAGCAACGCCGCGCCGGCCAGCGCGCCGAAATATGCCAGTAACAGCACGGCCAGCATGCTGATCAGGACACGGGTGCGCAACGCGAGAGAAGGCGCACTCGCGCCCTGCTGCGAGACCACGACGCAAGTCGGACACAATGCGTGCAGGCGCCCGAGCGCGAGGCCGGCGACGATGAGAATTGGAAGAATGTAGAGATTGAAATCAACGAAGCTGTGCGCGGCAACGGCCAACAGTCCCGCAAACAATCCAGTTGCCTCGATACGATCACGCGTCGGCATGGCGGCATTGCGCAACGCGCGAACGAACTGCCATGCCACCGCGACGTACACGGCAAGCAGCAACCCAAGCCCCACCACACCGGTCTCGATCCAGAGCTGCAGGTAGTCGTTGTGGACGTAGTAACCGCCACTGTCGTCGGCGGGATGCCGAAAAGGTGGCCACAACATCCAGAATGTGCCGATGCCCGTTCCGAACCACGGCGCTTCGAGCAGCATCTGCCAGGCGCCGCGCCAGATGATGTAACGCGTCGCGCCAGCACTCGCCGGATCGACAATCGTTACGAGTCGCTCGCCGACGGCACCACCCAGCGCCGTGTTTGCCAGGGCAACTGCGGCCAACAATATGCCAAGCAGTGCGAGCACACGTTGCCGTGCCACTGACTTCCAGGCCACGCCAAGCAGCAGCCCCAGCGCAAGCAACCCGCTCAAAGTGGCGCCACGCCCACGCAACATGGCAAAGACCGTGCACAGCAACAGTGCGGCAGCGCCAATCAACCAGACGACGCGTCGCTCTCCAACCGAAGATTGCGGCCGGTAAAGAAACCCGGCGAACAACGGCAGCAATACCAGCGCGAGGAAAGCCGCCAACGACTCACGGTTATAAAATGTGGCCCGAGCATCGGCGCCGAGCACAACGAGCTGGTATGCCGCCACTGTGGCAAGCACCAGGGCCACAACCAGCACCACGATTGCGAACCGCCGCCACAACCAGTCGCGCTCGGGGCTGAGAGAATAGACAAGAAAGGCGAGCGGCAACGCGCCGAGCCACCAGAAGTTGAGTACGCTGGCGTACGGCACCGCGCTCCACAGGATGGACAGCGCGAGCCACGCCCAGAACAGCAGCAGGGCGCGCGATACCCCGCTCGAAGCAACGGCGCGCAGGTTGGTGACGTTGGCCAGCACTGCAATCCAGCAGGCAACGATGAGTCCCGCCAGCGACGCGCAGAAGAACGGCAGGGCAATGCCGTTGAAGAACAGCGCCGCGACCAGCGCGACAGCGATTCCGCCCAGAACCAGCCAGCGCTGCACTGCGGGACTCGCCGCGGTCGAACCTCCAATTGTCACGCTACCCCCGCCCTAATCCGAATTGCCCGAAATGCGCTGGGACACTTCGGTCCCCTTTCCACCCAGAGTGGCCCCTAGCCCCAAGAAACAGGCCGAAAACGGATCCTTCCTGTAGTGCCCCAACTCGGGTCCAAGGACCGGGGGGTGGCGCCAAAACCGTGGCCCAGTAATTGCAAATATCACATTTATCTATATAGAAACGCCCTAAGAGGCCAAGTTTAGGCTACTTTTCTCAGAATACTGTGTAGCTATGCGGCCTAAGCATCTGACATAAATGGCGATTCCTGACAGTAAGGCGCGCCCGCGGTGGCGGTCCTCATATCGGGAGCGCGCCCGCTTGTCGCTTGCCGCAATTCTTCTCCTGATGACAGGGCTGGCCATCGCGCTGGTTGGCACAACGCCTTTCGCCCTCACCAAGGACCCGCCTGAACTGGTCGCCCTGAAACAGGCAGCGGAAGGTGGCGATTCGGAGAGCCAGTACGAGCTTGGCGTTCTGTACGAGCACGGGACGGGGGTGTTGAACCACCTTATCCAAGCCTATTGCTGGTACGCGCGCGCGGCCGCGCAAGGCGACGAGCGCGCCGCCAGGCAACGCGACGCCTTGGTGAAGCAATTGAGCCCCGCAGAGATCGAAAGCTGCCAGTCAACCGCGGGCACGATGCGCGTCGCCGCCCGGGATAGTCTTGGCGTCGCGTCTGACTTTGCAGCCCCTATTCGCCTCGCCCAGGACCCGCAACTTCCACCGCCAGCGCCGCCCGTGCCAGCGGAACCCGCGGAGACCTATCAGGACGCGCTGATCAATCCGGAAATTGCGGTGGACCCGCCGTACGGATCGGCGCGAGGAGCGACTGAATCAAGTTTGTTGCCAGGCAGTGGGAGCGCCGAATACCGCTACTTCAATCAGCGAACGACAGGCGCCGTCAGCAATACATATACCGAGCATGCTGTTGCCGTCGACGCACGACAAGAAACACGCTCCTATGGCCGGTTCGAGGGCAGGGCCGTCTACAACGATGCTAGCAATGGGGGGCCGTACCTGAATCAGTTCACCGGAGGCACGTTCGCGAACATTACCCAACGCGGATTCGCCCTGACTGATCGCTGGCAAATGACCAATGAGCTCGGCCACATCCGTGCGCGCGGCCCGGAGGTATTGTCGCAGGGATACCGAATTCGTTTGCCCGAACCGCTGATTCAAGGCGTTTATTCCGAGTCACGCTCAACCGATACCACCTTGCGCGTCGGCGGCGGCACACTTGGGACAACACAAGGGCGCAGCTTCCCGGTTTTCACGACCGACTACTCGTCGGGAAGTATCGCGGGCATTAGCGCCGACACGCGCTTGACTCCCAACTGGCAAGCCGCCGCTCAACTATGGAGCGCGAACGACGCACTGACCGCGAGTGGTGTACGAAGTTTCACCAGCGCCGCGGGCGCAGTACGGTACACGGGGCGCGACTCCAGCAAGGGCCAGGTCAACGTGCTGGGGAATGACGGCGGAGCGCTCGGTTTCTGGATGGATGGTGAGACGCGGCTCGGCAGATGGCAGCAAAGTGCTGGCCTTTTCCGCATGGACCCGGATCTGGAATGGATCGACCGCAATTCCCCCGTGCTCAGCGATATGCAGGGCGCGTACTGGCGAGGCAATACCCGCACCTACCGCACAAGCCTTTCGTTCGGGGCGGATTGGTGGCAAGACAATGTTGCCAGGAACGTCGCCAAACCCACTCGCGACACAATTAGCGGATTCGGCAGTATCGGATATCAATATTCTTCCACGCTCAATCTGTCCGGCACATTGTCACTTGGCCAGGACACAGTAAGTGGAACGGCCAGCAACGGTGACTCCCGTGACCACACCATCACCGCGCGGGGCTCCGCTTCAAACCGGTTTTCCAGCGGAACCAGCGCGTTTACCGCGAGCGTAACCGACCGCTCCGGCTCAAACGTGCCCTATACCCGCTACGACGCGAGCTGGGATCACTACTGGAATCCCGTTCTTGGCTTCAATGGGCTTCGAACCGGGCTTGTCTATCTCGACCAGACGGGCACTGCGAACGACTACCGTGAGGGCAGCCTGCGGTTTGGAGGAATCTGGACTCGCGACCGGCTCAATGTAGGCCTGAACGCAACGTTGGGTTATATGACCAGCGAAACCGGCGAGCAAAGTCGCACTACCAATGCGACCGCATCACTGGGCTGGCAAATCGCAACGGCATGGCGGCTCGGTGCCGATCTCACCTACAACCACAATGCCCTGGTAGCCAATGCGCTCGGCGAGGAAATTCGCGCGAGTGACCGACAGATTCTCGTGAGTCTTCGCTACGACGCTCGCTGGGGTCAGGCAGCACCTGTATTTGGCGTGGCCAGCGGCAAGTTCGGCAACGGAATCGTGCGCGGGGTGTTGTTCTATGACAAGAACGGCAACGGCACCAAAGACCCCGATGAAGCAGGAGTGCCAAATGTTACGATTTATCTCGATCGGGGTTTCAGCGTCGAAACCGACGTGAATGGAGAATTCAGTTTCAATCCCGTCGCCAGCGGGTCTCATCAGCTCTCCGTGAATGTCGCTAATGTGCCGTTGCCCTGGGTCGTGGATGAGAACAAACCCGTCGTCGTCGACGTGCAGCCGCGAGAAACCGCGACCATCCAGATTCCGGTATTCCGGATTAGCCCGTAAGCCGCATTCGCCCGAAGGGGAGCCGCGGTTTACCGGATTACCTGATCGATCTCGATCCGCTCGCTGCCGCGCGGCTCAAGCTTTCCTCGCACATGCATTGGCGGGGTCAGTTCAAATGTCGGCGCACGGCCTTCGCCGGTGGAAAAGTCGACAGGCATCAGACGCAGCGACCGACGCACCTTCGGGAGAACTGCGCCGTCCTCAACCACCAATTCCACCTTCTTGCCGGTGGCGTCCTTTCCTTCCAACACGCCAAAGACTCGACCATGCGCGGTGCCTTGGTTGTAGAAGGTCACCGTCGGCACGGTCTTACCTTCGATCTTCTTGAAGCTCGCCTCAGCAAATCTCAGGTCCGGCTTGGCATCGCCAATCGCAAGATAAGCAACCACTCCAAGTCGCCCCACGATTGGAACGCTGAGGTTCTGGGTGCCCGGCTTGACCGTCGTGCCAGCCTGGGAGGAAATCAGGAAGGCAAACCGACATTCGCCCGGTTTGGCATCTTTGGGAATATGCACCTCGAAGCGAAAGGCGCGTGTGCCGCGTGGCTCAACACTGATTTCGCGCCGCTCGATGCGTACCCAGGAACGGCATGAATCCGTCTGCGGCGGACCCTCGAGGTAGCTCACGACTCCGTAGGTCCCAAGCTGCCAGTCAGCTGTCTTGACCGTGTATCGGGCCGGTTCAGCGCTGCCATTAGAAACGTAGAGCACCTGACGCAGGACCTCACCCGGCTTGCCCGCCAGTTCGTAACGCGGCGGGCTGACAGCAGCGTCAAACACTGCACCAGCCGGAAGGCCACACAAGAACAAGCAGGCTCCCGCCACGAGCGTGCGTACCGCGCTCCGGTTAATACGCTTCGATTTCATACACGGGATCAAATCGGACCGGGCCAGTCACATAATTTGCGTCGATACGAAAAGTGTAGGTTACAAAATCCCGAAGGAGCGGCGCATTGGCAACACCCTCGAAAAAGAGGGCGCGTGCGCCCGGCGCCGCCTTGCCAGGCAAATACACGCCTTGGGTAGTCCACTCGGCTTCGAGTCCGTGATTGGCCATCAGGCCCGGTGTCGTGGACGGAAGGCGCAAGTAGACGCGTATTCGCTTGCCGATGAATTCGGCCGGCACCGCCATCCGAAGCTCGGTTGTCGACGTTTGCGCGACGAGAAGGCTGTTCAGTGTCGGGTCACCGCGCGGGCTGAGCACCGGCATCAGCCAGCGCGCCTCGATATTCAGATCGGGACCCGGAAAGAATCGGGCTTCGATGCGTTGCCCGTCGGCAGCAGCGCTCACCGAGAGCTGGCCAAGAACGACTAACAGAAAGAGTCGGCCGCGCAGCGCCATCATTGCGGCATAGTGGCTGTGTAGCGAACCACTCCTGAATACGTACCACCCGGGAAAGCCTGAGTGTTGGCGTAGCTGAAGGTCATCACGGCGCCCGCGTAGCGGTTCACATTTCCCTGGACCGGCAGCGTGTGTATGGTCTGCGTTCCCGGCCCTGAAAACTGTCCGCTCGCAATGAGCACCATGCCGCCCGGCGCGCCGGTAGGCAGAGCAGAAGTCCAGGTTATTGCATTGATGGGGATCTGGTTCGGCGGTGTACCAAGACCGGCCGGCACCTGCGCCAGAAGTTGCGCGGTCGTATTACTGTTGCCAAAACGGCGGGCGGCCATTTCGATCTGGATCGCTGGAGTGCCGACTATTGCAGTGCCTCCACCTACCGGCGTAGTGCCGAGATCAAAGGTCACCGTGGGCTGTGCGCCGAGCGGATTGTTGACGTCGCCCACCACCAATACCAGCCCGCCACTAGTTATTGCCGGATCGAAGTCGATGATTACCGATGCTGCCGCTGACGGCGGCGCATATTGAATGGCGCTCAGCGCCATGACGCCGAAGCACAATGTGGACCATGCGGACCTTCCGAGAGAGACGGTCAAACGGTACTGCGGATGGTGGTTTGCACGGAGCATTAAAGGCTGTCTCTCGTTTCAACTCAACACATATCAGTATATTCAACCGTAGACGATGCAACGGGCACAGGTGGACTCACCACCGGACGGAAGTACGGGACACTACACGCCACAAAAACAAAGGGGCGCACGCCGCGGCGTGCGCCCCCGAAACCACCCTCGCAACCAGCGTCTCGCCCGCTCTCGCGAACGGACGCGCCGTGCTACTGCGCTTGCGAAGCCGTATAGGTAACGGTACCAGTGTAGCTACCGCCCACTGGCGTAATCGTATTGGCGAACGAGAAGGTCACATAACCTGCTTCGTTCACAGCACCGCCGGAGGGCGTAATCGTGTTGCTGGCCCCCACGTTCGGAAGGGCGTAGCTGCCTGTGCCAGAGGTGTGGGCGTTGGTTATCTGCGTCCAGGGTATCGTATTGCCGCCGCTCGCAAGGCCCGCCGTCGCACTGGTGGCCGCAATCGCGACGTTGTTCGCGCTCTGGTTGCTAATCACCTGATAGTAGAGCTCATTGGCCGCAGGAGCTGGGCCAGCAAGGGTGGTTGTCTCCGCGGCAATTGCAGTGCCATTTCCGAGATTTGTCCCGGTAATGTTCGTGGTCCAGTTGACCGTCGGGGTACCCGCACTGTTACCGAGCTGGAAGCGCAGGGTCGTCGGGATAGTGATGTTGAAAGTCACATCCAGTCCTGTGGTCGTGCAGGTGCCAGCTGCACAAGTCGCCACTGAAGAGCCGCCGAACGCAAGCTGGGGAGCCACCGCAGCCATCGCCACGACAACCGCCGCAAGAATCTTGTTGCTACGCATCTTGAAAAAAACCTCCGTCAGTCAGAACATGTCTGCGGCTCGCCCCGAAGGGAAACCGCGCCATCCCGGGCGCCACAGACTGGCCATTGAACCCGGGCCGGAAACCGTGGCAGCCGCTATCGACCGCTCAGTACCACAGCCCTCTTGGCTGCGTATATGCATGACCCGTGCCAGCGACCCCCTATGAGAGCCGGCGACAAGGCCGGTTAGGCCAGCCCTGGAAACACAGCAACGGGCCATCGGTTCGTAAGCCGATTCAACTACCTAAATTGCCACTATTACGGCAGAACACTAGCTGCCGCCTGACGACAATCCGTCTTTCGCTATCCTGTAGTCCACACAGCACCAGAGAACCGTCATGTTTCACGTCGTGCTTTACCAGCCCGAGATTCCGCCGAATACCGGCAACGTGATGCGGCTCGCCGCCAATACCGGCATGCGCCTGCATCTGATCGAGCCGCTGGGGTTTCGGCTGGAGGACAAGGACCTGCGCCGGGCAGGGCTCGANNCCGGCCCGGGTACTGGCCTTCACGACCCGGGGAGGGAATCTCTACAGCGCGGTGGCCTACCGCCCAGGGGACGCCCTGCTGTTCGGGCCGGAAACACGTGGGTTACCCCAGGCCCTGCTGGACGCCCTGCCCCCGGACCAGCGCCTGCGCCTGCCGCTCGTGCCCGGCAACCGTAGCCTCAACCTTTCAAACGCGGTTGCCGTCGCGGTCTACGAAGCGTGGCGCCAGCGGGGATTCCCGGGCGGCCAGTAGGCGCCNNCGAGCGGGTCGAGCCCACGCTGCTCGCACAGATGCAGATACCAGCGATTGCCGATGGCGACATGACCAATCTCATCGCGCAGGATAATTTCGAGGATCCCGACCATGCGCGCATCGCCTGCACCGCGGAACTTCGCCATCAACGCCGGACTCGCATCGAGGCCGCGCGCCTCCAGCACGCGCGGCACCAGCGCCATGCGTGCCAGCACGTCGCCAGCCGTTTTCAAGGCCATCTCCCACAACCCGTTGTGGGCGGGAAAATCGCCATAGTCGTAGCCGATCGAACGCAGGTGATCGCGCAACAGCTCGAAGTGATGCGCCTCTTCTGCAGCCACTTTCAGCCAGTCGTCGTAATAGACGCGCGGCAGGCCGCGAAAACGGTGGACCGCATCGAGCGCGAGATTGATGGCATTGAACTCGATATGCGCCAGCGCGTGCACCAGCGCCGCCCGGCCCTCGAGTGTCGCGAGGCTGCGACGCTCGACCTCGAACGGTGAGACCAGCGCGGGCCGTGCCGGCCGTCCCGGCTCCGTGAGCGGCTCCGGCGCGCGACCGCCAAATTCGAGCTCACCGTTTAGCCAAGCTGCGCGCAGCGCGCGCGTCTGCGAGGCCTTTGCTGCAGGATCAGGATTCCGCAGACAGGCAAGCGTTCGTGCAAAAAGATCGGGGTTCTGGCTCATGCAATTCTCAGGGTGCCGGCCGCCCCAGGCTGGGAAAAACAGCCTTTCTCTCAGCGGTTTGGCATCCGAATGTCGTTCAGCTTAGGTTCAGCGTACCCCACCTAATCTGACACTACGAGGTCAGCCAACACCCTGACCCGAAGGAGACAGAAGATGAAGACGCGTACCTTTACCTCCCTGCTTATCGCGCCGCTTGCGCTTGGTCTGGCCGCCGTGGCCGAAGCCGGTGACCGTGGTCACGATCGCGGCCATGATCGTGGTCACGACCGCGGTCGCAACGTGGTCGTGGTAAAGAAGGTTTACTACCCGGCGCCGGTGGTGCGCTACCGCAACGACCACGACCGCGGATATCGCTACGGGCACTACTACCGGTACCAGCCGCAGCCGCACTACCATTACTATCAGTCCAGCCATCAAATCGGCCTGGTGCCGATCATCGCCGGAGGCGTAATCGGTGGTGTCATCGGGCACAGTGTCGGCCAGGGCGAACCGGGGCCAATCGTAGCCGGTACCATCATTGGCTCGGTGATCGGCCACGAAGTGGCCCGCCACTAGGCGCTCGGGCCCGAGGCATTGCTACACTGGCACCGGGCGGTTCACCGCCCGGTGCCTTTTTCTATTAGTCACGAGTGACCATGCACTTCCAAACCGCTCTGGCCATCCTGCTCGCCGCCCTGTTCTTCGGGACCGCGCCAGTGCAGGCGCGCGAAAACTTCGCTGCCCCCTCCGACAGGGCGCGGCACGAGACACGCGCCGGTGTGTCACTCGACCAGGCTGTACGACAGGTGCGCGCCCAGACTGGCGGTCGAGTGCTGTCGGCGGAGACCATCAACCGTGGCGGTCGCGCGGTGCATCGCATCAAGGTGCTCCTGCCGTCGGGGCATGTGCAGATCGTGCACGTCGACGCCGAGCGCGGCTGAGCGATGCGCCTGCTGGTAGTGGAGGACGAGCCAACGCTACGCGGGCAACTGCAGTCCGCGCTGCGCGATGCCGGCTACGCAATCGATACCGCGGCCGATGGCGAGGAGGCGCTGCACCTCGGCAAGGTGAACCCTTACGATTTGGTGGTACTCGATCTCGGCTTGCCGAAGCGCGATGGCGTTGAGGTGCTGCGCGCATGGCGCGCCGCCGGGCGGCGCTTCCCGGTGCTGATTCTTACTGCGCGCGGGCGATGGCAGGACAAGGTCGAGGGGCTCGATGCCGGCGCAGACGATTATCTCGTCAAGCCCTTCCAGATGGAGGAGCTGCTGGCGCGCACCAAGGCGCTGCTGCGCCGGGCCGCGGGGCTCGCGCAGCCGTTGATTCGCTGCGGGCCCATCGCGCTCGATACCGCGCGCCAGAGCGTGACCCTCAATGGAGCGACGCTCGAGTTGACCGGGTATGAGTATCGCCTGGTCGAATACCTCATCCTGCATGCCGGCAAGGTAGTGTCCAAGACCGAACTCACCGAGCATATCTACGATCAGGATTTCGATCGCGACAGCAACGTGATCGAGGTGTTCGTCGGCCGGTTGCGCCGCAAGCTCGATCCCGACAACCGTCTCACGCCAATCGAAACGCTTCGTGGGCGTGGCTACCGCTTCACCCTCGAATGCGCCAAGGGATAAATCTCTCCCTGCACGCGCGGCTGTTGCTCGCGGCGAGCATCGTGCTCGCGCTGTTTCTCGGCGCGACGGGCTGGGCACTTGACCGCGCCTTTCATGAAGCCGCTGAGCGCGCACTGCGTGAACGCCTGCAAGCGTACCTCTATACCCTGCTCGCCGCCGCTGAACTCGACAAACAGGATCGCATGCAGCTGCCGCCGGATCTCCCCGAGCCGCGCCTCGGCCTGCCAGGCTCCGGCCTGTACGCCGAGCTGGCGCGCACCGACGGTGGCGACCGCTGGCATTCCCGCTCCGCCCTCGGTCTCAAGCTGGAATTCAGCGCTCGTCCCGCAGTGGGCGAGCGCCTCTACGAAACGCTGGCAGGTGCGGACGGTAAGCCACTCTATGCATTGAGTCAGGGTATCGCCTGGCCTGATAGCCGAGGCGCCACCCGCCACTATGTGTTTCGGGTCGCCGAGCACCTCGAGGGCTTCAATCGCCAGATCACCGCGTTTCGCCAAAGCCTGTGGGGATGGCTCGCCGGTGCAGCCCTTCTGTTGCTCGCTGTGCAGGGCCTGATCCTGCGCTGGGGGCTCAAGCCGCTGCGCACGGTCGCCACTGATCTTGCCCGCATCGAGGCCGGCAATACTGATCGCCTGCGCGGCGACTACCCGAAAGAACTGCGCGGTCTCACCGACAATCTGAACACCCTGCTGGCGAGTACCCATGCACACCTTGCGCGCTATCGCGATGCGCTCGGCAATCTCGCGCATAGCCTGAAGACGCCACTTGCCGTGCTGCGCGGCGCGCTTGGCGTGCGTGGCGACGACAACGAAAAACGCACGGTGATGGAGGAGCAGATTGAACGCATGCGCGAGCTGATTGAGTTTCAGCTCGCGCGCGCCGCCATGGCCGGACGGGCAGCGCTCTCAGCACCGATCCCGGTCGCCCCGCACGCCGAAAAGATCGTGCGCGCGCTGTCTCGCGTCTACGCCGACAAGCCCGTACGCACGACGGTCGACGTCGACGGCGATGTCACGTTCCACGGCGATGAGGGCGATCTCACCGAGCTGCTTGGCAATCTCGCCGACAATGCGTTCAAGTGGTGCCGCGAGCAGGTCGCGGTGCGCGCACGACCCATCAGCGATGCCGCCAGCGGCCCGAGACTCGAAATAATCGTGGAGGACGATGGCCCGGGGATTGCCCCGGAGGAAGCCGAGCGCCTGACCAAACGCGGTGCGCGCGGCGACACGAGCGTCGCCGGTCAGGGAATCGGTCTCGCCGTGGTGCGCGACACCGTCACTCTCTACGGGGGGGAGCTCGGGTTCGCACGCAGTGCGCTCGGCGGCACGGCTGTGACCGTAAGGCTCTAGCCGTTCTCCGGGCGCGGCTCGCGCCCAAATAATGCTTCCACCGCGGCGAGCGGCGGCAATCCTTCGTACAGAACGCGATAAACCTGCTCGGTAATCGGCATGTCGATCCGCATGCGGGTTGCGATGTGATAAAGCTCTCGCGCGGTCGCCACACCCTCCGCCTCCTGCCCGAGCTCGGCCAGGATCGCATCGAGCTTCTTGCCCTGCCCAAGCCCGAGCCCGACGCGGCGATTGCGCGAGGTGTTGTCGGTGCAGGTGAGAATCAGGTCGCCCGCGCCGCTCAGCCCCATGAAGGTCTCGGCGTGCCCGCCAAGCGCCACGCCAAGACGCGTCAGCTCGGCGAGCCCGCGGGTGATCAATGCTGCGCGTGCGTTCGAGCCAAACCCGAGACCGTCGCTAATGCCGGCGGCAATCGCCATGACGTTCTTGATCGCGCCGCCCAGTTGCACGCCGGCGACATCGGTACTGGTGTAGACGCGCATGCGCTCGCTGCGTAGCCAGCCTGCCACGCGCTCGGCGATTTCGGCTGTTGGCGCGGCCGCCGTACATGCGGTCGGTAAACTTTTGGCAACCTCGATCGCGAACGTCGGACCGGAAACCACGGCGAAACGGCCGCGCGCGCCGAGCACCTCGTCATGCACGGCGCTGAGCAACTTGCCGCTGCCAGGCTCGAAACCTTTGGTCGCCCAGGCAATTACACCGTCCGGTCGCAACGCTCCGGCGAGCGCGGCAAGCGTGGCGCGGAACGCATGGCTCGGCACCGCGATGAGCAGTTGTGCCGTCTCGCGCACGAGGGGAGCCAGCGTATCGGATACCGTGAGATTGTCCGGAAAGCGAAAGCCCGGGAGGTAGGTGGTGTTCTCGCCAGCGGCGCGCAGCCGCTCCACCTGCGCCGCGTCATGTCCCCAGAGCGTCACCGCATGGCCGTTGCGCGCCAGCAGCAAAGCCAGCGCTGTTCCCCAGGAACCGGCGCCGAGCACGGCAATGGATTGTCTTGCAGCGGATGTCATACGTTCGGGCGGCAATGGTAACCCGAACGTCGAAAGGTCCGAAGGCGCGAGTTTACTGCGTGGTCGCCGGCGCCGGCTGCGCCTGGGCGGCACGCTTCTGCTCGTAGAGTGCCTCGAAGTTCATCGGATTCACCAGCAGCTGCGGGAAGCCGCCGCGCGTGACGAGTTCATTGATCGCCTCGCGCGCGAACGGCAGCAGGACGTGCGCGCAGGCAATCTCGAGGGCCTTGGTGAGCGACTCGCCCGACAGCCCGGCAATGCGAAAGAGGCCGGCCTGTTGCGCCTCAGCAAGGAAGAAGTTCTTGTCGCCACGACGCGCACTGGCGGTGAGCGCCAGCACCACCTCGTGCAACCCCTGTTCAGGGTTCAACTGGTGATGAGTGATGCCGAGCTCGATATGCACCTCGGGCGCCTGTTGCTCAAGAAAGACCTGCGGCGAAGAGGGCGCTTCGAATGAAAGATCCTTGATGTAGATCTTCTCGATGGATAGCGATGGGGCACTGGTGGTTTCGGAAGTCACATCGTCCTCACTGGATCAGTAGAAGTAGCAGGCGGCTCGGCGCGCAACAGCCGTTCAAGCTCGCCCTTCAGGTCGAGCGCGGCCAGGTCCGTGTAGCCGCCCACGTGGCGCTCGCCGATGAATATTTGCGGCACGGTTGTACGTCCGGCGCGCCGGACCATCTCCTCACGCCGCGCCGGATCATCGTCGAGCATGATCTTCTCGGGCGACACACCCTTCTTTGCGAGCAGTTTTTCGGCCATCACGCAGTATGGGCAAATGCGCGTGGAATACATCGTGACTTCCACCATCAGCCCTTCTCCACCGGGAGGTTGTCACGCTGCCAGCCGAGCAGACCACCAGACAGGGAGAAGACCTTCTCGAAGCCCTGCCTGCGCAGCTTGATCGCGGCGCGCACCGAGCGGTTGCCGCTTCGGCAGCTCACCACTACCGGTCGGCTCTTGTACTTTTCGAGACGCGTGAGATTCTGACCTAGACTCGACAGCGGCACATTCATCGAATTTGGCGGACGCCCCTCGCGAAACTCGTTGGGCTCGCACACGTCCACGATTACGCCCTGTTCCCGGTTCACCACCTGGATCGCCTCCGCAGGGGTAATGCCCTTGATGCCATAGAACATCTGGGTGATGGGGCCCATCATGAGCAGGCCAACGATCACGCCAAGCGCGACAAACAGGTACCAGTTGCTTACAACGAAATCCATGGGGAAATTCTCAGTGCAGAAGCAAGATTATTGGCCCGGCGAACCGGGCAGATGGAAAAAACCGGGCGAGAGGGTCAGCGGTGCGAGCTGCAGAAGGCCTCGCGCATCGAGCCGATCAAATTGAGAATCTTGGGATCACCGATACGATAGTAAACCTTGTTGGCGTCCTTGCGCGCGGTCAGGATGCCCTTGTCGCGCAGGATGGAAAGATGCTGGGAGATGTTGCTTTGCGAGGTGCCCACATGCTCGACGATGTCCTGCACGCTCACTTCGTCGCTGCCACCGAGAATACAGAGAATCTTCAGTCGCAGCGGGTGCGCCATGGCTTTTAGTGCCCGAGATGCCGTATGTATGTCCTCTTCGTTGGTAATGAGGACCTGAGTCAATGTTTCAGCTGCTGCTACCATTGGGTCATGACCTCCCGTTAGCCACGTGCATTCGGCACGACAAAATCCCAGACGTTATTTGCGGAATTCCCGACTTCCGCTGCCGGATAATATAAAAACATTATACAATAATGATGGACCAGAAAAGATCAGAGAGAAATCAGCCGGTTGAACGGAAATACGGTATGTCACAAACGCCCAAACCCGTCGTCCTCATCGTGATGGATGGCTGGGGTTATCGCGAAGAACCTCAATACAACGCCATCGCCGCCGCCAGGAAACCAACCTGGGACCGCCTATGGAGTCATTATCCGCACACCCTGATCCAGGCATCCGAAGCTGCCGTCGGGCTGCCTACCAGCCAGATGGGAAACTCGGAGGTCGGTCACCTGAACCTCGGCGCCGGCCGCGTCGTGTACCAGGAGTACACGCGCATCAATCGCGCCATCTCGACCGGCAGCTTCTTTACCAACAAGGCCCTCACCGAGGCGGTCGACAAGGCGGTGCATGCCGGCAAGAGCGTGCACATTCTGGGACTGCTTTCGCCCGGTGGCGTGCACTCGCACGAAGAGCACATTCATGCCATGGCGGAACTGGCCGTGAAGCGTGGCGCCAAGCAGGTTTATCTCCACGCCTTCCTCGACGGCCGCGACACCCCGCCGCAGAGCGCGGTGACGTCGATCCAGCTGATGGAAAACAAGTTCGCCGCTCTTCAGACGGGACGCTTTGCGTCCATGATTGGCCGCCACTACGCGATGGACCGCGACCACCGCTGGCCGCGAATCCAGGAGGCCTACGATCTCATCACGCTTGGCAAAGCTGCCTTCACCGCGCCGAGCGCTCAAGCGGGGCTGGAAGCGGCCTACGCTCGCGGCGAAACCGACGAATTCGTGCAGGCAACCGAAATCGTTCCCGCCGGCGAGCAGCCGGTGCGGATCGTGGACGGCGACGTCATCATATTCATGAACTTCCGCTCGGATCGGGCGCGCCAGATTACGCGTCCGTTCATCGAGAAGGACTTCAATGCCTTCGCGCGAGCAGCGACGCCGAAACTTGCGGCATTCGTTAGCCTGACTGAATACAACTCGGAATTCCCGATTCCCGTGGCGTTTCCGCCCGATCGACTGCGCAATGTGCTCGGGGCCTACCTCGCCTCGCGCGGTCTGCATCAGCTGCGNNGAGGACCGCATTCTGGTGCCCTCGCCGACGGATGTGCCCACCTACAACCTGAAACCCGAGATGAACGCCGCCAAGGTGGCCGATGAAGTGGTCAAGGCGATCAGTGGCGGCGCATACGACGTGATCATCTGCAATTTCGCCAATGCCGATATGGTCGGCCACACCGGCGACTTCGACGCGACCGTGAAGGCCATCGAGGCCGTGGACCAGGCGCTCGGGCGCATCCTCGAGGCAGTGGAAAAGGCCGGTGCCGAAATGCTGATCACGGCCGATCACGGAAATGCCGAACAGTTGTTTGATGTGGAATCCGGCCAGCCGCACACGGCACACACCACCAACCCGGTCCCGCTGGTATATGTCGGACGCCCCGCCGATATCGCGTCAACGGGGGCGCTGGAGGATATCGCGCCGACCATGCTGCACCTGATGGACTTGCCAATCCCGCCGGAAATGACCGGTCGTCCTCTCGTCGAACCCAAACCGGAGCGCGCGACCGCACGTGCTGGCGCCTAGCGTCACGAAACGACGCTCGGCGCCGGGTGTGCCGATTTTCTATCTGACGGTGATGGCAAAGGGCTGCCTGCTGGCAGCCCTTGCGTTCTCCACAGTAGCGAGTGCTGACCGATCCGCCACCGAGGCCGAACTCGAACTCCTGCGCGCACGCGCCGTCAAGCTGCAGACTGAGCTGTCGGAGGCACGCAGTCAGCGGGATCGTGCACGCGAGGCCCTGCGCCAGCATGAACGTCGAATCGGCGAACTTGCGCAAGCTCAACGTCGCACCCGTACCGAACGCCGGCGCGAAGGGCGCCGACTTGAGGCCACCCGCGAACAGGCCAGGCACGAACGCAACGATCTTGCCCACATCCAGACGCGCCTTGCGGCTGAGGTGCGCGCCGCCTACCAGCTCGGTCGGCAGGACCGCCTGAAACTGCTACTCAACCAGGATGACCCTGCGCGGGTCGCACGCGTGCTCACCTATTACCGTTACCTTAGCGAAGCACGCGCGGCCGAGATTTCCCGACTCGACGCATCGCTTGGGCGCCTTGCTGAACTCGAGCACAGCATCGAGGCCCAGACTCGGTCGCTCGAGGCGCTCGAGGCGCGGCAGCGCGAGCAGGCCAAGACGCTGGAGGCGGAGCGAGGTGAACGCGCGCGGCTACTTGCCGGTCTTAGTCAGGAGACGCGCACTCGCGCGCAGGCGCTCGATGAGTTGCGGGCCGACCAGGCCCGCCTTGAGCGACTGCTCGGCGAACTGCGCGAGGCCCCGATGGTCGCGCCAAAACCGATCGCGCCAGCGGATCGCGGCGCGCGCTTCGCGTCCCTGAAAGGCAGGCTACCGCTACCGGCGCGCGGACAGGTCGTGGCGCGCTTCGGTCAGCCCAAGGCTACTGGCCAGGTACGCTGGCGCGGCATCTTTCTTGCCAGTAATGAGGGTGAAACCGTGCTGGCACCGGCCCGCGGACGCGTGGTTTACGCCGATTGGCTGAGGGGTTTTGGTCTACTCTTGATTCTGGACCACGGGGATGGCTATATGACGCTGTACGCTCACAACCAGAGCCTGGCGCGCTCGCTGGGCGACTGGGTCGAAGCCGGAGAATCCCTCGCTACCATCGGCAACACGGGCGATGCCCCACGCATGGGCCTGTACTTCGAAATCCGTCACCACGGTGAGCCCTCTGATCCGTTACAGTGGTGCCGTACCGGCTACTCCCGCGCTCGCTGAGGGCAGCAGGAAGACCTGACATGATGAATCTTAAATGGAGTGAATCGATGAAGTCCGTCGCGCGTTACACGCTCGTTCTGCTGCTCGGGGCCTTTTTTGGCGTGGCCGTTACCTTTGACATGGTCGTGCACGCCGATCGCGCGCAGACCAAGGAAACACTTTCACCGCTGCCGCTCGATGAGTTGCGCACCTTTTCGGAGGTGTTTGCGCGCGTCAAGTCGGACTACGTCGAGCCCGTCGAGGACAAGAAACTGCTCACCGACGCCGTGCAGGGTATGCTCTCCGGTCTCGATCCGCATTCGACCTACCTGGATGCGGAGAGCTTCAAGGATGTGCGCGTCGACACCGAGGGCCAGTTCGGCGGCCTCGGCATTGAAGTGACGATGGAAAGCGGCTTCGTGAAGGTGGTCGCTCCGATCGAGGACACCCCGGCGGCACGCTCGGGACTGAAGAGCGGCGACCTTATCATCCGGCTCGACGACAAGGCCGTAAAAGGCATGACACTGAACGAGGCGGTACGCATGATGCGCGGGCGCCCGGGTACCGACATCACGCTTACCGTCGTGCGTGAGGGCAGCAAGCCGTTCAAGGCGACGCTGACGCGCGCCGTGATCAAGATCCAGAGTGTCAAACAAAGGCTGCTGGAGCCCGGCTACGGCTACGTGCGCATCACGCAGTTCCAGAGCGCTACCGAGAAAGGCCTGACCGACGCCGTGCGCAAACTTGAGGCCCAGAACAAGGGTCCGCTCAAGGGCGCAGTGCTCGACCTGCGCAACAATCCGGGCGGCGTACTGAACGCCGCACTCGGCGTGAGCGATGCCTTCCTCGAAAACGGCATCATCGTGACGACCGACGGGCGTGGCGCGGACGCCAAGTCCAAGCACATGGCACGCCCCGGCGACATCATGCATGGCGCGCCCATCGTAGTGCTGGTAAATGGCGGGTCGGCCTCGGCATCGGAGATCGTGGCCGGCGCGCTACAGGATCACAAGCGCGCCGTGATCATGGGCACCAAGACTTTCGGCAAGGGATCGGTGCAGACCATCGTTCCGCTTACCAACGGCTCGGCACTCAAACTTACGACCGCCCGCTACTTCACGCCGAACGGCCGATCCATCCAGGCGACGGGTATCGTCCCTGACATTACGGTTGAGGAAGCCAAGGTCACCAAGAGCGAGCAACAGGATCGGCTACGCGAGGCCGACCTCGCCCGTCACCTCGAAGGTGGCGACGTGGAAGCGGCCCCCAAGCCGGACAACAAGAAGAAAGACGACCAGAAAAAGGACGACAAGAGCAAAAGCGCCCGCGGACTGCCGGCGGATGACGACTATCAGCTCAGCCAGGCGCTCAATCTCCTCAAGGGTGTCACCATCTTCCGCGTTTCGCAGGGCGGCTAACCGGGCCAACGGTTCCGTGGACCGTTGGCTGGCCGCCATCCTTGCCGGCGTGCTGCTCGCCAACGGGTTCGGCGCGGCAGCGGGCGCCGCGCACCCAACGATCGCGATCATTATTGACGATCTCGGCGACGGACTCGCCGACGGCCGGCGCGCTATCGCGCTGCCGGGTGCAGTGGCATTGTCGGTACTCCCGCATACGCCGTTTGGCAAGCGCCTCGCGGAGGAGGCGCACCAGCATGGCAAGGAAGTCATGCTGCACCTGCCAATGGAAGCATTAGAACCACTCGACCCCGAACCGGGAGAAATTGCGGCCGACATGCCGGCCCTGGAAATGGAGATCACGCTCGCACACGATCTCGATACCGTCCCGCACGCCGTAGGCGTCAACAATCATCGTGGCAGCCGCCTCACACAAGACGAGGCGGCCATGACAGCCCTGATGCGGCTGCTGCGTGCAAGGGGCGATCTGTATTTTGTCGATTCGCTCACGAGCGCAGACAGTGTTGCTGCGCGCGCCGCGCAACAACATGGGGTGCCGTCCCTCACGCGCGAAGTCTTTCTCGACAATGACCGCGAACCCGAAGCCATCGCCGGGCAGTTCGAGCGACTCATCGAGATCGCGACACGGCGCGGACATGCGCTTGCAATTGGCCACCCGCATCCGGAAACGCTGACGCTGCTGGAACGCCGACTGCCGGCTCTCGCCGCGCGCGGCATTCAGGTGGTCAACCCGTCGACTATGCTTAGGGAGCAAACGGAGGTTGCCACTTGGCCATCGTCCTCATCCCACTCGCCGAAGGCGCAGAAGAACTCGAGACCGTAACAATCATCGATCTTCTGCGTCGCGCCAGCATTGAAGTGGTGGTTGCGGGCCTCAAGCCCGGTCCGGTGCGTTGCAGCCGAGGCACCGTGATCGCGCCGGACATGACGCTCGACGATGCACTCACGCGCGACTACGACATGGTGGTTTTGCCGGGCGGGCAACCGGGCGCCACCCATCTTGAAGCGGATCCACGCGTCATCGCGCTGGTCAAACGCATGGCCAATACTCAACGCTATACGGCAGCCATTTGCGCGGCACCACGGGTACTTGCCGCGGCCGGCGTTCTCGATGGCCGGCGCGCTACCGGGTTCCCCGGAACGCTCGATCCGGTACGGTTTCCGCATGTCCGTATCGAGGAACAATCGGTAGTGACGGATGGGCGCATCGTTACATCGCGCGGTCCCGGCACTGCCATGGATTTCGCACTGTCGCTGATCGACCTGCTTGCGGGTCGGGAACAGCGCGAACGAGTTCAGGCCGGGCTACAGCGACCGGCGACCCATCATCTCAATTAACTGCATCAGGCGCCTTCACCATGGCTTGGCCTCTCAAGAAACCCAAGGTTCGTATACGGCCGCTGCGGGAGGATGACATCGACACTGTGATGCAGCTGCATCGCGAACTGGGATGGAATCCAGCCTTTCGCGCGGACGGCAGCACGCTGCGCGGCCGGTTGACCCAGCTGATCAGCGGTGACAACGCGTTGCTGCTGGTGGCCGAATTGAACGGCGAGGTCGCCGGTTACGTGCACGGTGAGATCGTCACCTACCTGCTTTTTGCCGGGCGAGAGATGCTGGTCAGCGAGCTCTTCGTGCGTGAGGCCTTCCGCGGCAAAAGCGTTGGAAGCGCGCTACTCGCGGCCATCGAGGCGGAGGCAGTACGGCACAAGTGCTTTCGCATCAGTGTGCTCAACAGTCGGGAGCGGGAGTCCTACAAGCGCGGGTTCTATGCACGGCTCGGCTACGACGAGCGCGCGCATGTTGCCAACTTCATCAAGCGGCTCGATTGGGGGGAGGACAGCTGATCCGCGCGGACGGCTAGCGGAAATCGAAGCGGGTGCCGAAAAACACCCGGTTGCCTTCGTTCACCGTGGTATCGGTAAGGCCCAAGCCAAGCCCAAAACTCGCGCCGGCTTCGAGGCTCATGTGGGGCTGCACCTGCCAGCGCCAGCCTGCCGAGAAGCGGGACTGATCTTCGGTGCGCGCCAGACTACCTGCGAGCAGGGTGTCGCCCGCGCCATAACCTTCGTAGTAGCTGCGCCGCATCTGGAAGGCGACGTAGGGGCTGTGGGAACGAAACACATTGAGTTGGCCGCCGACCGTGAATCCCATGTACTTGCGACCGATGCCACGAGCCTCATCGGTACGGGCCGACTCATCGCCGAGGAACACGCTTCCCGTGAGGCTCGGTCGAAATGCCGCATCGAACTCTCGCGTGAAGGCAACGGCGGCGCGTGTATCGCCCGCATCGGCGTAACCAACATAGTACAGGCTCTCGCCGTGCTCGGCCGAGACCGACAACTGATCACGGGCGCTCAGGCGATGCTGCCAGGCGACACCGAAACTCGACGGGCGCGCCTTGGCGCTATCGGAAAACTGATCGTATTCGCCAATGACACGAACGGTACTGATGTCGCGATTGCCGGCGACGGGCGATTCCGCGTCTGCCGCAACCGAGTAAAGCGGGATACCGAAGCTGCTTGCAGGTATGACGGTACGCCCGAAACCACCACGCACGAGCGAGGTATCACTCAACGCTACCGGCGTCTCGGCGAGCGCAGAGGCCGTCGCCAACGTGGCAGCGGTCCCAACAGCCCCAAGCAAACATTTTCTGGCGTTCACGACAAATCCCACAAATTCAGAGGCAGCACTACTAATTTAGATACACTAAAAAAGTATACACCCCAAACACGCGTCCGGGCGGCCGTTTATCCGGCTTCGCGCCCCGGCCAGGTGCGCCACAACATCCAGAGGCCGATGACACCTGCCGCCCAGCCAGCACCATCGCGCCAACTGTCAAAAGGTCCGCCCGCACCGGTCCCGATCAGCAGGATCGCCGAAATCAGCAGCGCGCCGCCGGCAATGGCAAAGTACAACCGCCTGTAGTTGCGGCGCATCTGTCGCGCGAGCGCTTCAAGTTCTTGTGATCGCCACTCGAGCGACAAATTTCCGGCGGTGGCACGGCGCAGCGTCTCATGCACCAAGACCGGTAGTTGCGGCATCAGTTCCCACCATTTCGGCGCCTCACGCCGCAGAGTACGCAGGAAGGCTCGAGGGCCGAGCTGCTCGCGCATCCAGCGTTCAAGATAGGGTTTGGCGGTGTCCCACAGGTCGAGGTCGGGATACAGGCGCCGCCCCAGTCCTTCGATATTGAAAAGCGTCTTCTGCAACAGCACCAGCTGGGGTTGGATCTCCATCCGGAAGCGGCGTGCAGTCTGGAACAGCTGCAGGAGAAAGCGGCCAAAGGAGATATCCTTAATGGGTTTTGCGAAGATCGGCTCGCACACCGCACGGATGGCGGTCTCAAACTCCTCGGCGCGCGTACCAGCCGGTACCCAACCGGAACGAAGATGGGCCTCGGCGACACCGCGGTAGTCACGATTGAAGAACGCCAGGAAATTCTCGGCGAGGTAGCGTTTGTCCTTGTCGCTCAGGGTTCCCATAATGCCGAAATCCACGGCGCAGTAGCGTCCGTCGGGGTACACGAAGATGTTCCCCGGGTGCATGTCGGCGTGAAAGAAACCGTCTCGAAATGCCTGGGTGAAGAAAATTTCCACGCCATGGTGCGAAAGCGTGCGCAAGTCGATCCCGGCGCGCTTGAGACCTTCGATATCGCTCACCGGAATGCCATGGATGCGTTCCATCACCATCACCTCACGACGCACCAGATCCCAGTACACCTGCGGCACGTAGAGCAGCGGTGAGGCAGCGAAGTTGGCGCGCAACTGGCTGGCGTTGCCCGCCTCAACGCGCAGATCGAGTTCATCGTGCAGGGTCTTGCGGAACTGATCGACCACTTCGACCGGCCGCAACCGCTGCCCTTCGGACCAGTACCGCACCGCGAGGCGCGCCAGCGTGTAGAGCAGCGCCAGGTCACGCTCGATCACCGGCTCGATCCCGGGACGCAGCACCTTGACCACCACTTCTTTGCCGTCGTGCAACTTGGCAACGTGGACCTGCGCGACGGAGGCCGAGGCAAGCGGCGTGCTGGAAAACTCGCTGAAGAAATTGCCGACCTTGCCACCGAGCGCGGTCTCGATGATGGCAATTGCCTGCTCGCCCGCGAACGGCGGCACCTGGTCCTGGAGCTTTGCGAGTTCCGTGGCGATATCCTCGGGGAGCAGATCGGGCCGGGTGGAGAGCACCTGCCCGAACTTCACGAAAACCGGGCCGAGTTCCTCCAGCGCCTCACGCAGGCGCTGCCCGCGCGGCGCGGCGACGGGCCGTCCCCAGCGCCAGGGCAGCAGGCGCAGCATCAGGCGATATGGCCGGAACAAATGGATAGTGCGCACAAACTCATCGAGATCGTGCTTCACGAAAATGCGCGTGATGCGGAGCAGCCGCCCGAATTGTCCGAAATCAATCATGAGCGTGGCGCTTCGAACCGATCCAGCCGCTTGCCGAGCCGCTCGGCATCGGCACGCAGCCGATCGACCGCATCGAGAAAGCGCTCGACCTCAGGGCGCGTAGCCAGCAGTCGCGCTTCTTCCTGCAGATATTCGGCCGCGTCCTGCTGCAGCGTATCGGCCGCATGCCGGCCCCATTCAGTGGCGTGGCGTGCAGCGCGCGCGATCTGATGCGCTGCGATATCCCCCGTCAGGCGTGATAAAGCTTCTTCCCAGTCGATCTGCACGTGCTCCAGAATGCGCTGAAAGGCCTGACCGAGCGCCACATCACCGGAAATCTGGATTTCGCCCGCGGCCATTGGCCGCCCCATCGCGAGCCGTGCAAACACTACCGAGGAAGCGCTGATCGTGACATCGGCCTCCGCAGCGGGCTGGCGCACGCGCCGCAACCCGGCCTCGGAAGGTGCAAGCAGTATGTCGAGTGGTTCGAGCGGAGGACGCAGTATGCGAAGACAGATGACGCGGCCATCGAGTTCCGCAAGGCGCCGACAGGTCTCCGGGTCGAAGCGCAACGCGCGGTTTCCGACGTCTTCCAGCAGACTGCTGATCGGATGCACGGCGGGCGCGACCTCTTGGGGGAAATCCGCAGGAAACGGGTGGGATTATCGTAACTGGCGCGGGCAGTGTAAATGCCACACTGACACGCTAATCAAAACTTGTAACCCTTGTGCAGCGCCACGATGCCGCCCGCAAGGTTGTGATAATGCACCCGCTCGAAGCCCGCCTGACCCATCAGCTGCTTGAGCGTCTCCTGATCGGGGTGGCGGCGGATCGACTCGGCGAGATAGCGATA
>DKBM01000074.1:0-28547 GCA_002451215.1 Proteobacteria bacterium UBA6900 | reverse complement strand
TGTGGCTCGCGCCCGTGACGCTGGAGGGGCGAAATGTGTGGGTGGGTCAGATCAGTCGGGATATCGGGGTGAGGTTTTCCAGCAAGACCTTCGTCACCCACAAGATCGACCCGATCGTCGATGAAGCGCGCCTGTACATTTCTCTGGACATTGCCGCCGCGCAAAGCCTGCGGGCGGTAGGCTACGTCAAGGGTGTCGGATATTCCGACCGCCAGTCACCCCGATACAACTATACTGGGGACGCGTTCTACACCGACGGTCTGCGGGTGGTGCTTATTCTGGGCGAAGAGCGCCATCCGCTTGATGATATCGACTATTTGCCGTGGGAGCCTGTGACGGCACGCAAGAAAGGTACAAACAGGTGACGCTTCGAGGTGCGAAATGAGTCCCATTGCCAGTATTCGGGCAACGCTGTCTATCGCAGCGCGACGCCATCGGGGATCAACCGTATTGGTGCTGGCCGCGTGCGTGATCCTGTCCAGTTGCGCCAGTGTTGGCCCGCCGACTGTTAAACGGGATCGCTTCGACTATGTCGTTGCGATATCGGATTCCGTGAAGCGCCAGACCCTGCTGAATCTGGTCAAGACACGATATCTGGATTCGCCGATCTACATGGAACTCGAATCGGTGATTAGCCAGTACGCGATCGAGGGCGAGCTTGGCTTCGAACTGGCGCCGTCTTTCTCTGACAATAATCTGCTGCTTGGCAAAGGTACCTACGCGGACCGGCCAACGATCACTTACAGCCCCCTGACGGGGGAGAAATACAGCCGCGGCCTGCTGAAGCCCTTGCCGATTAGCGGTGTCTTCCTGCTCCTGCAATCGGGCTACCCGGCAGATCTCATTCTGCACGTCTGCATTCAGACCATTAACGGTATCGACAATCAGCGAACCGGTTCACTCTCGGCAACGGAGGCTGACCCGAGGTTTGCCGAGGCATTGACCTTGATGCGCGACCTTCAGGCAGGCGGCGCTCTTTACTATCGAATCGAAGCGACTGAAGAGAGACATGAGGTCAAGCTTGTGTTCAGGTCGCCCGCCAGCCGGGAGGTAAGGGAGAAGTCGGCCCGGCTCAGGCAGTTGCTTGGTCTCGATGCGAAGGCGAACGTATTCGCCGTGGTGTTTGGCGCGGAAGGGAAGAGCAACACCGAGATTGCCGTGATCACCCGGAGCATGGCGCAAGTCATGATGGAATACGCCGCCGATATCGATGTGCCGCAATCCGACGTCGAGCAAGGCCGGGTAAAGGCCACACGCACGGTCTCAACGGGCAGTGGTTCCTTGCCGTCTCGCTTGATCAGGGTACACAGTGACACAGTCCCGCCGGCTGATGCTCATGTGGCCGTGTCCTACCGGGGCCACTGGTATTGGGTGGCCGACACGGACCTTTTGTCCAAGGCTTCGCTGCAATTCATGATGACGTTGTTCTCGTTTACGGAAAGGGGAACGGCCGAGAGACAGGCGCCGGTGATCACGGTCCCAACGAATTGACTGCGGACTACGGATTGGAGGAATGGTTGAGTGCTGTCGAGGAGTAGCCGGTTGCGGGTTGAGAACGTGCGGTCGGTGCTGCCCAGGCGGATTCAAACCAAGTGTCGTAATCACTTCTCCTGCTTCGGATCCGTCGAGTCCCCGCGAGGCTGAAAATCCGGCGAGCCTTTGGGCGGATAGTCGAGAGTGTCCTTCAGCTGTTGGCGCTCCTCTTCATCGAACTCGGGGAACGGCAGCTTGCCGGTGAACCGGAGATGTCCGACCTGGGTTTCCGCTTCCTCACGACGCTTGTCGTCAAGGCCGCTGTCGCGCGCGAGGTAGGCCGTCTGAGAGGGGAATGCGAAGCCGCTACCCGCCTCTTTAATGATGTCTTCCATGCGTAGCAGGAGATCCTCCTGGATGGCAAGGAATTCATTCTGCTCCCTGCACGATAAATAGCAGAAGATCTCGACGTCCTTGGAGTAGGTACCGTAACCGACGAAGCGCACACGGGCTGGTTCGGGCGTGACCTTCGGATGACCCAGCAACAGCTCGCGCAGTTTCGCGAGGATGTAGCGCATCTGGTCCACTGTTGTCTCGTAGCGGAGCTGCAACACGGTCTTCACCAGGCGCTGATCGCGCTTGGTGAGGTTGACGATGTGCATGCTGGCGAATGTCGCATTCGGGATCGTGGTTAGCGTCCTGTCGATGCCCCGGATTCGTGTCGAAAGCCAGTTGATTTCCTCGACGGTGCCAATGCGCAGCCAGTCGGAGGACGGATCCTCGCCGTATCGACAGAAGTCGCCGACTTGAACGGGCTTGTTGGCGAGCAGGATCAATCCGCCGATGAAATTGGCGATCGTGCTTTGCGCGCCGAGGGCCACGGCGAGGCCACCAATGCCAAGGCCGGCAAGCAGCGGGACAAGATCCGCACCCAGCGAGCGAATGCCAGCGATAACGATCCAGATCGCGATGAGAAGGCCGACCAACCACGCACCGATTCTCAGCAGGGCGGACTCGGAAGTCCTGACGCGCAGGCGCGGCGTGGCGACAATCGACTCGGCAATCGCCTTGCAGAGGACGAAGGCCACCCATGCCGCCAGCACGTACAGCGTCGTCGCGATAACGGTCGTCACGATCGCCTGCACGCTACTCGTGAATTTCAGGCCATAGTCGATGAAGGCGCCCACTGCCCTGACGATTGCGAGGACAGTTACGGCGGCGAGAACCTTGAGCCAATCCTGCAACGGTGACCTGGCGCGCGTCGCCATGCGACCGATGCGACGATAGGCGACAGGGACCATCAGAACTGTCAGCAGGACAGAAAGAAAAAGACCGGTCCACTGCCAAACCATTTGCCTCGCGTACACCGCCTTGAACCAGTCTGGCAGGGCGTCGACCAGGCGGCTCAAGACGTGCGCTTGCGGCACGAGATAACCCGATGCGGCGATGTAATTCTCGTAGAAATCCGGTGATAGTCCCGGGGACAGATGCTCAAGTTCTGTTCCACCGAACTCTGCTTGACGGTAGGAAAGATCCTTCACTTTCCTGTAAATATCGCCAATGTGCTTGACTGTGGCCGCGCTGAACAGAAATTGACCTTGTCGTTCCCCTTCGAGAATTTCTGCGATTTCGATTTGGGTATTCGGCAGTCTCCAGCGAAAGGGAGGCCTGGATTGGGGGAACAGGCCGACCGCCTCCTTGCGGGCGGCCTCGACCATCTGTGCAGTGGGTATCACGTCGAGCGGCGGAAGCAGCATCCGGTCAAGAACTTCCTTCAGCTGTAGTGCGGCTTCCATGCCCACTCCCTGACGCAACGCTTCCGGTACCTGACTCAGATCGAGCGTATCGCTGGCACGCTGCAGGAGATAGGCGGCATTGGTCTCGGCCTCGCGCGCCTGCGCTTCCGTCATCGCCGGTGGGGCGGCCTGCAGCGCGCCATTGGCCTGCGACGCCAGTTCGTACGCGCGATTCACGTTGTCGAGAAAACCCTCCAGAGTAGATCGCGGGCTGGACGTATCGACCGGTTTGAGGCGGTTGCGCAGCTGCTGTTCCTGGGTCTGAACCCGGGAATCGGCGCTAACCATGTCCTCATACATGCCGGGGGTGGCACCTTGACGGTAGGGAAGATGTTTCGCTTGTCGGTAAAGCCTGTCCAGCGCCTGGACAGTGTCGGCGGAGAACAGAAACTGGCCGGCGCGGGGACCCTGCGTGATCCTGGTGATCGTGATCCCGGTATTGGGAATCGTCCAATGCGCGATGGTGCCATCGGCAACCTCTCGATCTCCCGGGATCTTGTTGGCGGGTGGCAGCTCGATGCGGGCGAGCAGTTCCTGCAGGAGCGCGATGCGGCGGTTTCGCACGAACCAGGAATCGCCTTCCGGGGTGGCGCTGAAATCGAGAGTCTGGCTGGCGCGGAGAAAGGCGCGATAGGTCTTTTCGCTTTTCTTGTTTTGGCGGAAGTCTTCGATGGCCTGACTGGAATCGGAAAGAAAACTGTTCAGTGTAGCGCGCGGACTTGACGTGTCGGCGGGTCGCAGCGGATCCGGATCGGATTGCGAATCCTTTCCAAGGACCACCGTTGCCGGCAGAAGAAGTATCAGACAGGCAAGAGAGACAAAGGCGAAGACACGCCATGTGCCTGCCGTCTGTCTTGCAGCAGTTCCTATTGTGAAAATCATTGCATTCTCAAACCTATTGCCCGAATTCAAGCCAAACTGTGGATCAATTGTTTTCATGTCCGCAATGACCCGGATCAATCTCGGCCCCCGATGGCTTCGGAATTGCCGATAACTATAGGTACGGCTTCCTGCGCGCACCCATAATGCACGCAAGAGCGTGGCGTTCACTATGTCTGAGTCTGGACACTGGTTTCTCCTTCCAGGCAAGATTCACGTCACTCGTTTACCATATCAGGAGCGGCAAGTCCCAGGAAAGGGAGACCAGCTTTGAGGAGAGCCTGCATGCGGAGTGAGCTCAGACGTTTCGCGCCGTATCTTCTCCTGCTTGGTATGTTGTTGCAGGTTCCGCCGCTGCGCGCTGAAGAACCCGCCGGCGCCACGCCGACGGCAACCAGAGTCGAAGCGCCTGCTTCGGCGGCGCTCAAGCGGGCCGTTGATGCCGCGTTAGAGACTTGCGCCCCGGACATCAAGACCTATTGCGCGACCGTTACCCCGGGGGAAGGGCGGATCCTCGCGTGCGTGATTGCGCACAAGGACAAGGTCAGCGAGGCCTGTCGAACTGCGCTGGGCACGCTTGAGCTGCCCGACATGACGCTGCGGCTCAATTCGACGACGAGCTACCCGACCCTCGAGGAGCGCCAGCTCGGCGAGCCGAATCGGGATGCAGAGGGAAAAGCTGTCGTCTGGGATCGGGCCTTGCCATTTCTCGCGCAGAATGTGATCGATCTCGGGTTCGACCTGCCAAAGCCGTACGGGATCGCGGTTATCCCCGCGTGGATAAAGCAGGACCTCGTTCTCAAGGATCTCGCTATTTCCATCAACAACGGGCCAATGACCAAGATCGATTTCGTCGACTTCGGCTCGCCACAAGTCGAGAACCAGGCGCTGCAGGTGAAACTTGATGCCTGGTTGTTTCCATTCATGAATGTCTTCACGACATTCGGTTGGTTCAATGGCAAGGCTGCTATCCCGTTAAAGATCGAGGGGACGGACCTGTTCCCGGGTTTATGCGCCATCACGCCGGCTTCGCCGCTCTGCGTGCGCACCTACAGCGCCATCGCGAGGCCCGAATACGAGGGCCGCAATATCGCACTCGGCGTCAATCTTGCCATGGGCTGGGACCGGTTCTTTGTCACGTTGCCGATCACGTACGCGTGGACCGACGTCAACATCCTCGATACGACAGTCACGGCGTTCAATATTTCTCCGCGGTTCGGAGTGACCGGGGATTTAGGCAAGTGGGGCGTCATTGCTCCGTTTCTTGGAATCAACTATCTCTCGGCCGAGGTCGATCTTGCCGGCCGCGTCACCTTCGATACGCCGGGCGGCCCGAGCGGTGACAGCACGACGGTGGACTTCCAGATAAATCAGAGCAACAAGGACAAGATTAACTACCTGCTGGGATTCAACTGGGACTTCAGCAAGACCTGGAGCGTGATGGCCGAGGCCGGCATCGGCGGCTCGCGCCAGAGCTTCATCAGTGCGCTGACGTTTCGCTTCTAGTCAGGAATCCCTCAACCACCAGCTCGGACACTTCCAGGCCTGCCGGCGGGAAGCTCATCGGGCAAGCCCTGGCGGTTCAGATACCCCAGCCGAAACGCATGTAGATACCGCGGTTGGAGCCTTCGCCCTCGGCGTATTCGAGTGTCACGACCATACCCTCGTTCGGTTTAAGCACGTAGTAGAGACCGCCGCCGGCAGTGGGGTAAATGTTTGGGCCATCGCTGCAGTTCTTCTGGCCGCCGTACAGGCAGGCGACGCCGGCGAACGCAGTGAATCCCCAGCGTTCACCCAGTCGATATCGTTCTTCCGCCTCGATCGAGGACATGTAGCGTCCGAGATACTGTCCCGACGTATAGCCGCGCAGTTGCACCGTGGCGTATCCACTCGGCGGTGCATCGGATGTCCAGTGGTTGTTGAGGCGCCAGACGAACACATGACCCTTGCCGTGCGCGAAATATTGCTTCAGACCCAGCCGGTAGACGTCAAAGCTCACCGAGCCGCCGAGGTTCTCGCGGTACGCAATATTGTTGAGATCGGCGAAAAGCCCAGAGGTCGGAGAGTTCAGGTTGTCGCGCGAGTCGTAGTTGACGACGGCGCCAATCCCGACCGAGTCGAATCCCGTCAGTCCGATCTTTTCGAGAATTTCGCCGGACATCGCATCTTGCCCCACGATCGTGTAATTGGTGTTGGTTGCCTGCGCGCCGACAAACCAGTGTTCATACACGCGGTACAGGTAGCGCCCGGCCAGCGCCCGCAGGTTGTCCTCGGTCTGGAGCGGGAACCCGCTGCCTAGGAAATCCTCATACTGATTGTTGACCTTGCCGCCGCCGGCGAACGCGGTCAGGCGGTGGCGGTCCTCTCCAAAGTAGGTGCGCGCGAACAAGCCACCCACCTTGGAGCCCGTGCTGGTGTAGAGGCCAGTGACTCCGAGCATCGACATTGAGGACGCGGCGTCGAACCGGTAGAGGTAAGCGGCCATCAGCCCGCCCGAGGTGCCGAGCTTTGGGTCGGATGACACGATCGGCACGGCCAGCCATGGCGATTCTTGCGCGCTCTCGGGAGCAACGTCCGCTGGTCTTGTGGCAGCGGACGCTCCGGTGGCGGCGAAGAGGGCACAGCAAGATATGGCAAGAACGATCTGCTTCAGCATGTTCGTATTGTCCCGGGCCCGCTGGAATTCTACTCCGACCGCGCTGAAGCGACATTTGATGCATATCAATACCCGTGCGGGGGATCTGTCGCATTGTATTCGCACCGTTGCACGGCCGCGCCAAAGAAGGAGACTGGTTGTGTCAGGACGACCCGACTCACTGGCTGTTTTTTCCGTCAATGCCAGCCGTGAATTCGGCGAGCGCGTGGCGCAGGCGCTTGGATTCCCGCTCGGCGCGCATGAGGAACGGGAGTTCGAGGACGGCGAGCACAAGATCCGCCCGCTAGAGAGCGTCCGGGGTCGGGACGTGTTTGTCATCCAGTCGCTCTATAGCGACCACGCCCAGAGCGCCAACGACAAGCTGTGCCGCATGCTGTTCTTCCTCGGCGCGCTGCGCGATGCGGGAGCGGAGCGTGTCACGGCGGTGATGCCGTATCTCGCCTATGCGCGCAAGGACCAAAAGAGCCAGACACGCGATCCGGTGACGACCCGCTATGTCGCACAGCTCATCGAGTCGGTTGGTGTCGATCGCGTCGTGACCCTCGACGTGCACAACCTCGCGGCCTATCAGAATGCATTCCGCTGCGAGAGTGTGCATCTCGAAGCCAATCGTATTTTTGTCGAACACCTTGCGTCGCGGGTCGCTGGGGACCACGGCGTCGCGGTCATTTCACCTGACGTCGGCGGCATCAAGCGTGCGGAGCGATTCCGCCAGGCGCTCGCGCGCGCGATGGGCCGCGAGCCGGCGATGGGATTCTTCGACAAGGCGCGCGCCAAGGGGGTGTTGACGCTCGGGCAACTCACCGGGGATGTTGGCGGCAGTACGGCAATCATCGTCGATGACCTGATAAGCACCGGCAGCACCGTTGCGCATGCTGCCACGGTTTGCCGGGAGCAGGGGGCACGCCGCGTTATCGCGGTGGCAACGCACGGCCTGTTCGTCGGAAAGGCGGGCGAGCTGCTGGCGAGTCCGCTGCTCGATCAGGTGATTGTTACCGATTCGGTTCCGGCTTTCCGGCTCGAAGGGACGCCGGCAGCCGCGAATTTAACGGTGCTGTCCGTGGCCGGATTGTTCGCCGAGGCGATCCGGCGCCTGCACAGCGGGGGTTCGCTGGTCGAGTTGCTCGAGGGCTAACCCGACGCCGATAGCGTGCGGGCATATTCGTCGGCGAGCGCGAGATAGGCGCGCGCGCTCTGCTGCCACTTCGGCCAGTCGTCGCGAACGAGTTCGTGCACGTGCCAGATGGCAAGCCGCGCGCGCATCGTGGCGCGAAACAACTTGTAGAAAGTAACGAGCGCCGGGGGCGGCGCATCGCCAATGGCGGCGAGGCAGGTGCTCGCCAGCAACTCGCCCGGACCCGGCGCACCGAGGTAGGCGCATTCCATTGCGAGGAAAGCCAGTTCATCGGCCGGGTCGACCGTGCGCAACTCGTGGCTGAATTCGAGGCAGTCGATCACTACCGGTTCGGGCGCGAGGCAAATGTGCTCCGGGCGCAGGTCGCCATGGCCTTCGATGATGCGGCCGGCCGCGACGCGCGCCTCAAGCAGCGCCCGTTCGCGTGCCAGAAACGTGAACTGCGCCGCATACGCGTTGGCGACGATTGCCGCCGGCAGATCGAACTCGGGCCGCGACAGTTCGCGGCGATTGAGCTCGATGGCATCGGCAAACCGCCGGCAGTAACCGGCGGCGTCAATGCGGATCGGGGCGCAATGGCGGTAGAAGTCGGCCAGTCGCAGCGCAATCCGGCGAATCTCTGCGTTGGCGATATTTCCGCGCCGTATGCGCCGATCGAGCATGTGCATCTCCGGCAGCCGGCGCATCTTGACGAGCCACTCGATGGGGTTGCCATCGCCGCCGAGTCGGATGACGCCATTCTCGTCAATCGTGAGCGCCACGGTGCCCAGGTAAACCTCCGGCGCAAGCCGGCGATTGAGCCGCACTTCTTCCTCGCAATCGATGCGGCGCTTCTCGAGCGTGCTGAAGTCAAGGAAGTCGTAGCGGACCGGTTTTTTCAGCTTGTAGGCATGATCGTCGGTGAGGAACACCCAGGACATGTGGGTCTCGCGCGCTTCAACTGCGCGTGGTGCCTCCGGGTAGGTTGCCACATCGCGCAGCGCGCGAACCTTGGCATCGAGCCCGAAGTCTCCGTCGCCATCCAGTTGCAGGGTTTGAGCCATGGTGCAGTCGGCGTGAGTGGTCTGATCAGTGTATACACGCAGTGTTTTGTTGTCCCGTGAACACGCGCCGGGGCGATCGCTTTGACAGGGAAGCGGGCGGTTGCGAGACTGGTCTCAATCGCGTTCAGCACAGGGGTGTGCGGTGTCCCGAGGTCTGGCCCTGGTATTGCTCGTTGGGCTCGTGGCGGTGACGGTGCCGCTCGCGATGGGGAGACCTGCGCCGGAACCCGAGCGTCCGCAGCCGACCGAGCGGCTGGTTCTGGCAGCCGGGGTATTCGTGGTGGCGCGACGCGATCTGCCGGATCCCAATTTTCGCCGTGCCGTCGTGTTGATCGTACAACACGATGAGCGTGGCACCCTCGGGTTGATCGTCAATCATCGCACGCGGCATCGGCTGCACGATGCGCTGCCTGATCTGCCTGGCGCGCAGGCCGCCGACCATCCGCTGTATCTCGGGGGTCCGGTCGGCAGGACCATGCTGGCGATGCTGTTGCGCAACGAGAAGCCCGGCAAGACCATCGATCGCGTCACCGACGAAGTGAGTTTTTGCGCCGATCGCGATGTGCTCGAACGGCTCATCGCGAACAAGAAATCCCCGACCGAACTGCGCCTCTATCTCGGTCACGCCGGTTGGGCAGGTGGCCAGTTGACTCATGAGCTTGCGCGCGGCGACTGGTATCTGGCGAAGTCCGACGGCAAATCAATTTTTGGCGATGTCGAGAATCTGTGGAATCGGCTGATCGACGAGCTCGATCCGCCGGGCTTCGAAGTGCGCCAGAGGCCCGACACCACCCGCCCCAGGAGCGCTCGAGAAGCGTCAAGACTCTGACCTTAAAGCACCCCGCCAACGGCTGTTACAAAATTCCTGTTCGCGTTCGTCCCGGGTTTCAGCGCGATATCGCGGCTCCCGGTACGGAATATGCTCGTGGCCCCTCTGTATTAACAAGATCCAGTGGGGTAATCAGGGATGAGAATTCAATTCTTGTTGGCAGCAGTGGTTTCCTTGAGTGTGCCGGCTGGCATGTGGGCCGCACCTGCGGGAGCGGCCGACCTCGACGACGTATCGGTGCGGCTTTTCAAGATGCAGCAGGCGAGAGCCGAGCGCGAGCGCACGGCCCAGGCGCAGTACTATTTGGCGCAGATGTACGACTTCGGCCTCGGTACGCCGGAGGATAACGAGAAGGCACGCGAGTGGTACAAGCGCGCGGCAGACCAGGGGCTAGCCGTCGCCAGGCTGCAGTTGCAGGAACTCGAGCGCTCCGAGCAGGAGGTACATGTCGATCTCCAGCGCGCAGCCGAGCGAACCAGGGCCGGCGCGCAGGCGTCGAATCCGGCGGTGCAGGCTGGCGGGCAATCGGCCGCTAGCGTGGCAGTCGTCGATGATGCGGCGCGGCGCGCGGCACGCGAAAAGGCGCGGGCGGAGCGCAAGCGTCGGGCGATGGAGGTGCTTCGCAAGGCGACCGCGGCCGCCGTCGCCGGCGATCCGTTCGAGTAGCGGCGGCAGCGCATGTGCGGTGCGCGCCGGGACGCGTGCCGCATCTCCAGCTTCTGGGGCATTGACGCACCGCGCTCGCGGCGCGTACCTTCTGGTGCCGGAACGCACCCATCATGGCGGAGATGCTCGAGATAGCTGACAGTGCTGTGGCGTCGCCGCAGCAATTAACCCAGTCCGTGCTGCAAATTGCCGAGATGCTCGGCATGAACCGGGCCGAGCTCTCGCGCGTGTTGCACCTGCAGTGTGGTGATGTCGCCCGGCTGGGAGCCGTTCGCGAGACCCTTGTCCCCGACACCATCCCCTGGCATCAGGCGCAGCTGCTCGTGCGATTCTATCGGGCGCTCTATGCCACCATGCGTGGTGATGGTGTGGCCATGTGGCGCTGGTTGCGGAGGCCGAATGCCGCGCTCGGTGGTGTGCCGCTCATGCTGCTCGTCGATGACGACCAGCTCGCGCGGGTCGTCGATTCTCTCGCATCGCCGCGATCTATCCTCGCCTGATACCAGCCGCGATACATCCCCGATGATAAAGGGCGAGCGCTTCAGCGGCATTACCCACCTGGTGGGCGCGACGGCGGCGCTGGCTGGCGTGGTCGTGTTGCTGGTATATGCGGCGGACGACGGCGATGTCAGGCGGATCGTGTCGTACAGTGTCTATGGCGCGACGCTGTTTCTCCTTTATCTTGTCTCCACGCTCTATCACAGCCTGTCCGGTCGCGCGAAGCATGTGTTTCGTATCCTCGACCACCAGGCGATTTATCTGCTGATCGCCGGCACCTACACGCCGTTCACGCTGGTGACGCTGAACGGGCCGGTCGGCTGGTGGCTGTTCGGTGCCATCTGGTCAATGGCCGCGATCGGTATGGTGATCGACGCGCTGCCACGCCGCGGCGCGCGCATATTCCCGTTTATCATTTACTTCGTGATGGGCTGGCTGGTGCTCGTGGCACTCAAGCCACTGCTGGCGGCGCTGCCGCCTGCGGGTTTCTACTGGTTGCTCACCGGCGGCATTCTCTACACCTCCGGTATCATTTTCTTTGCGATAGACAGCCGCTACGGCTGGGCGCATGGCGTATGGCACCTGTTCGTGCTGGGTGGCAGCATCAGTCACTACATTGCGATCTTGCGGTATGCTTGAGCGCACCGCCGAACGAGGAACACACCATGCCACCCGCCATGTCGGACGAACAACTTCAGTCGGCCAAGACGCTGACCACCGTGGTTTATGCGCTTTATGCCGCGGCGTTGATCATTGGCATCAGCGCCGTGGTGGCCATTGTCATTAATTACGTAAAGCGCGATGACATGGTCGGTACCTGGCTTGAGAGCCACTTCCGCTGGCAGATCCGCACCTTCTGGTTCGGCTTGCTGTGGTTTTCACTTGGCGTCCTGACTTACATCATCATCATTGGCTGGGTCATCATGGGCGTCACCTGCGTGTGGTTCATCTATCGCATCGTTAAGGGCTGGCTGTACCTGAACGACAACAAGCCCATGTACCCGCCGGCAGTGAGCGGCGTACCGCTGCCACCGGCATGAGCGCGCGCGTCTTTCGCCTGCGGCTGGAGGCGCGCTATCAGGAACCTGAGAATTTGATCGCCGAGCTCGCCGCGCAGAGTGAGGAGGAAGGGCAGTGGCGCGAGTTCGTGCTGGGGCCAGCCGTACCGGGATTCTTGATCTTTGTGTACGCCATTGCCAACTGCCAACACCAGAACCTGCGCCTGGGTGCTACCGAGTGCGGGCTCGCGCTCGACACGGCCGACGGGTTGGTCGAAGTCGTGACCGATGCGGCGTGGCGGATGGAGAGCCTGCACGTGCGCTTCGAGGCACAGCTTCGGTCAGGCCGCGCAACGCGGGAGGACGTCGACCACGTCATTGCCCGCATGCGCGGTTGCCCGGTTTCGGTAAATCTTGCTGATATCCCGGACGTCGAGATTTCCGTTCGGCTGATCTAGCGCGCGGCTAGAAGCGCAGGGCGAGCGAAGCGCTCAGCAGCGCCGCGCCATCCAGCCCGCCGTTGACGTCCTCGAATTCGATCAGGACAACAAGTCGCCGGCCGATACTGAAAGCGGCGCCAAGGGCGTTCAGGTTACCGTCAACACTGATCCACGTATTTCGCCAAACCGCCGCGACGTTGCGCTCAGGGCAAATAGAAACTTCTTATCACTACTTTGCAGCGTATTGACGCCTGACGCTGTGGCAGGAGTAGGATTGAGTTACCACCCTGGACGGAGGGCGTGTCATGGGGGAGCTAGACAAGGTCACTACACCCGAGACGGTCGCTTGCAGAATCTGCCTGAAGGAAATTCCGAAGTCGGTCGCGGAATCGGCGGAAGCGGTGGAGTATGTCTACTATTTCTGCGGCCCGGAGTGTTACGCGCAGTGGCGCGACGAAGGTGCCGCAGAAGCACCCGCGAAGAAGGGCAGTACCTGAGCCGGCGACCAGCGAAGCGGTTCGGGTCCGGATGGCGGTCCCCCGATCGCTCACATTGCCGAGCCGGCAATGTGAAGAGTGCGCTTGCCGCCCGCGCGAATTGAGATACGGCTTTTCGATCCGCGACAGCTCAGTCACAATATGTCTCATGTACGCACATGAGAATGTACCGATTGCGACCGATGAGCCACAGTACGTGGGTTTCTGGATCCGCGTCGTTGCCACGCTGATCGACACCGTGCTTCTGATCGCGATCACCGCGCCCTTGCTTATAAGTCTTTACGGACCGGCGTATTTTCGGTCGGACGCGTTCGTGCAGGGGCCGATGGATATCCTGATATCGTGGTTCCTGCCGGCTGTGCTCGTGATCTGGTTCTGGCGCGCCAAGCAGGCAACGCCCGGCAAGATGGTCTTTTCCGCCCGCATCGTTGACGCGACAACCGGCGAACCGCCTTCCGTTCGGCAGTCGGTGGGCCGCTACCTTGGCTACCTCGTTTCCACCATTCCTTTTGGCCTTGGGCTGCTATGGGTAGCTTTCGACAAGCGCAAGCAGGGCTGGCACGACAAGCTCGCCGGCACGGTCGTTGTTCGAGCCAGGCGTGCTAACCGGTAAAGGGTGGTCGACGCGGGAGGTCGGTTGCGTAGCGCCAGATTGAGCTGGCCGGCATCATGGGAAGAAGTATCGCCATCATCCAGGGACACCCCGATCCGCGCGGCGGCCATCTCGGCCACGCGCTTGCCGATGCCTACGCGCAGGGCGCCGCTGAGGCCGGGCACCAGGTGCGCCGCATCAACGTGGCCACACTCGAGTTCCCGATCCTGCGCACCAAGGAAGACTACGAAAAGGGCGCGCCGCCCGACATCATCCACCTGTGCCAGGAAAGCGTGACCTGGGCCGATCACATGCTGATCGTGTTCCCGTTGTGGGGCGGTGGTATGCCGGCGTTGCTCAAGGCATTTTTTGAGCAGCTGCTGCGGCCAGGCTTCGCGTATCGTGCTGGTGCCGGTGGCCGAATGGAGAAGCTGCTTACGGGCAAGAGCGTGCGCATCGTCGTGACGATGGGCATGCCGGCATTTCTCTACCGCTGGTACTTTCGCGCCCACGGGCTAAAGGCCCTGACGCGCGGCATGCTTGCTCTCTGTGGAGTGGGTCCGATCCACGAGACACTGGTCGGCATGGTCGAGACCGCCAGCGACACCAGGATCGAAAAGCTCCTAGAACGTATGCGCGCGCTGGGCCGCGCCGCGCACTAGTTCAGAACGGGTGACCCGGGCCATGCAGCGTATCCAGGGCAAGCCTTACGTGCCAGGGACCGTGCGCGGGCTGGTTACGCGTGATCCGCGCGATGGCTGCATTTGGCTTACCGAGCAATCCAGGATCGGGAGCCTGCGTGCGCAGCCTGCAGGCGCCATCGTGGTCGACGCCGCGCCGTTCTCACACTCCCTGATCGCGCTACTTGCCCGCGGTGTGCCGACGGTATTGCTGACACGCGAGCAGGGGGGGACGCTGCGGGAAGGCGAAGTAGTGCAGCTGGACGGTGCGGCCGGTTGCGTCGTGTCGCCAGAGCTGTCGCCGCAATCGCTCACCCCGGTTCCGGTGGCGCCGCCCGCAGGGCGTGCGGTGCACACCGCCGACAATGTCGCCGTGGAGTTGCGCGCCAGCGTGCGCGACGCCGCCGGCGCGCGCCGGGCACACGCCAATGGCGCTTGCGCGATCGGGTTGGTGCGCTCCGAATTCCTGGTGCCACCGGATGGCGCGGTACCGGACGCGGATTTCTACGAGCAGGCCCTGGGACAGGTGTGCGCGGCAGCGCAAACCCTGCCGGTTGTGATTCGCCTGCTGGATATCGCGCCCGACAAGCGCCCGGCCTGGCTCGGCGCACTCTCCGAGCAGGTCGGCCCACTTGGTCTACAGGGCGTGCGACTGTTCGATCACGAGCCGGTGGCAGGCGTGGTGCAGGCGCAGCTTGAAGCGGTTGCGCGCCTGCAGCGCCTCCATGCACTGCGCCTGCTTCTGCCGTATGTGCGAAGTACCGGGGAAATCCACCAGCTCCGCGACATCATCAGCGCACGACTGGCGAAGCCGCTGCTGGTCGGCGTCATGCTCGAGACGCCAGCCGCGGCACTCGAAATTGCCCATTTCTGTGAGGCGGCGGATTTCGTCGCGCTCGGTACCAATGATCTGATGCAGTGCCTGTTTGGGGCGGATCGGGATCGGCCCGAGGTTGCGAGCCTGCTCGATCCCTATGCGCCGGTGCTGTACCGCTTTCTGCGCAGCGTGGCGGAGAATGCCGGGCCGCACCTGATCCGCGTGCAGGTATGCGGGCTGCTTGCGCAGTTGTCGGGCTGTCTCGAACTTCTGCTTGGGCTCGGTTTTCGGGTGTTTTCGGTCGATCCGGTGTTCATTCCCTATCTCGCCGAAACCGTCGCGCGAACCGACACGGCTCGCGCCCGCGCGCTCGCCGAGCAGGTTTGCGCGGCACCGTCGTCACGGGAAGCCAGGCTCGTGCTGGAGCGCCATCACGCCGCTGGCTGAAGAGCACGCTGGTCTCAGGGCACGCGATGCTTGTCGTCGGGCGAGGCATCACGTTCACGCCGCCGCGCGCAGCGCCCACACAGCGTGCTCGTGTAAGCTGTGCCCATGAAATCATTCCTGTGGCTGTTGCTTGGGGCAGTAATTCTGGGTTTCGCGGGCTGTGCGGAAGCGCCGTCGCCGTCGGGAATGCCGGTCGGCGAGCCATTGCCGCCGACGCGAGCGCGCGGACCGTGCCCCAATCTTCAGGTGTGCGCGCGCATTCTGAACGATGTCGTGACGAGCGAATGGAAGGTACCGCCGAAAGCCGCCAAGCGCCGCCTCAAGGCCACGGTGCTGGTGGACGTGAAGCCGGACGGTTTGATTCGCTCGGTGAAGGTAATCCAGCCCAGTGGCGATGCCGCATTCGATCGCAGCGTCGTGCAAGCAGTAGAATCCTCCCAGCCCTTCGTCGAGCTGCGCGACCTGCCGGAAGTGCGCGCAGAAGGCGGCATCCAGCTTCAATTCCGCTTCGTCCCGAAGTAACTGCATTCCCCGCGAAAGTTTGACGGAGGTCTTTGACAGGCTGACGCACGTCTGCCTAATGTAAGGCGTCAATCGTCACGTGACCGCATGACAGCCCGTCGGCAAGGGAAACCGCAGATCCCGGAGACATCCGGATCGATCTTGGGCAGGCGAGGGGTAACCGGCATGAAGCGAGATCACGCAAGTCGCGGGGTTATGCGTCGCATCGCCGCATGGCTCGCGATACTCAGCTTCGCGTGGCTAACGCCGGTCCACGGGGTATCGAGTTATGCCCTGGTGCAGGATGACGCCACCATGCGCATCGACGGGCGCACTTACCGCCTGCATGGCATTTACGTTCCGCCCACCGATCAGAGCTGTCGCGAGTTCGAGCGGCCCATGCGCTGTAGCACGCGCGCCGCGCTGGCGCTCGAATTCAAGATCGGCGTCAACTTCGTGCGCTGCGAGCCGCGCGGCAAGAACGATGACGGCACCATCAGCGCCTATTGCACGGTCAATGGCGAGGACCTTGCCGCCTACCTGCTGGAGCGCGGCTGGGCGCTCGCGCTGCCCGACGCGCCGTTCGAGTACCAGGCGCTGGAAAAGATCGCGCGCAACCGCGGCCTCGGCGTGTGGGGGTTCCCCGTCGAGCGGCGGCCAGCGCGCTGACGGCGCGCGATTGGAAGAGAACCGAGCCAAATCTCACCGCTTCGGTGAAGGAGGTGTGGCAATGAACAGGGGAAACTGGTGGGGTGTGGTATTGGCAATGGCGGCAGGCAGCAGTCTCGCCGCGGAACCGGTGGTCACGCTGCCAGCGCCACAGATTGCCGGTGGCATGCCGCTCATGCAGGCGCTGAGTAACCGGCACTCGACGCGCGAGTTCAGTGACAAGGCGTTGCCGCCGCAAACCCTGTCCGATCTGCTGTGGGCCGCGGCGGGCGTGAACCGCGCCGATTCCGGCAAGCGTACCGCGCCTTCGGCGCGCGATTGGCGAGAGATCGACGTGTATGTCACGACCGCCGACGGCGCATATCGTTATGACGCCAAGGCAAACGCATTGCGCCAGGTGGCGGCACGCGATCTGCGCGCGCTCACCGGCTCGCAGGATTTTGTCGCTACGGCGCCCGTGAATCTCGTTTACGTGGCGGACGTGCAGCGCATGCGCGGCGCGAGCCCGGAGCAGCGCGACCTTTACGTCGGCGCGGATACCGGTTTCATCGCGCAGAACGTGTACCTGTACTGCGCCTCGGCAGGGCTGGCCACGGTGGTGCGCGGCTCGGTTGATCGCGAAGCGTTGGCAAAGGCACTCGGCCTGAGCGCCCACCAGCAAGTCACGCTGGCCCAGACAGTTGGTTATCCGAAGCGCGCTCAATGAGCGCTGCGGCGTTGGTCCGCGAATTGATGGCAAGCAGGAGGAATCAATATGACTCTGCAACTTACTTCGACGGCGTTCAAGGATGGTGGCGAAATCCCCGCCACCTACACTTGCGACAGCGATGACGTCTCGCCCCCGCTCGCCTGGTCCGGTGCGCCGGCGAACACGAAGAGCTTCGCGCTTGTTGTCGATGACCCCGACGCCCCCGATCCGCGCGCACCGCGCATGGTGTGGGTGCACTGGGTCGTGTACAACCTGCCGGCCAGCGCCGCCAGTCTCGACGAGGGCGCGAGGCACTTGCCGCACGGCGCGAAGACCGGCGTCAACGATTTCCGCAAGACCGCCTATGGGGGCCCGTGCCCGCCGGTTGGCAAGCATCGCTACTTCTTCAAGCTTTACGCGCTCGATACTGTGATGGCGGATCTCGGCAAGCCCGGCAAAGCCCAGCTCGAGAAGGCCATGTCCGGCCACGTCCTGGGGGAAGCGCAACTCATGGGGACCTACCAGCGCGACCGTTGAACGCAGTGGCGTGACCACGGCCGGTGGTGCGAGAGTGAATTCGCCAAGCCTCGGTCCATGGGCCCGTCGCGCCACGGTGCCCGGTGCCCGCCAGCTGGCGGGTGGACCGCAGGAAACCAGGCGTCAGCCGGGGTAGACGCGGTTACGTCCCAGTTCCTTGCCCTGGTAGAGATGCCGGTCTGCGACTGAGATGAGATTCTCGAGCGTCGCCTTCGGGTCGTCGTTGTGTGCGACGCCAAAGGTTGCCGTGAGCGAGAACCGCGCGCCTGCGCCCTCAATCTGCATCGCGGCAATCTCGCTGCGAAGTCGTTCCGCGATCAACCGTGCCCCGGCCAGCGTCGTCTCGGGAAGAAAGACGATGAACTCTTCTCCGCCCCATCGCGCCACCACGTCGCCGCTGCGCATGCGCTGACGCAGCAGTTCCGCCAGTTGCATCAGTGCCTTGTCCCCCACGGCGTGGCCGTGTGTGTCATTGACGGCCTTGAACCGGTCGATATCGAGAAGCATCACCGACATGTCGCGCTGGTGACGCTGCCCGGTGCTCCAGATCGGCGCCACCAGCGTCGCGAACGCCCGTCGGTTGTTGATGCCGGTCAGGGGATCCACGTGCGCCAATTGCTCGGCGCGGAGCCTTTCTTCCTGGCCGATCCGGAACTGGTCGGCGAGCGCCAGCGCGAGCAGAGTCGCATCCACAGCCATGCCGAGATCAACCGCGCGATAGGTCCAGGGGGTAAACGGGATCAGGCCCCACACAGCGGCGGCCGTGACAGAGGCGCCGACGACTGCCGTGACGGACGCGATCAGAAAGTAGCGGGCCGATCGCTGGCCGGCCCGATAGGCCAGTGCCCCCAGCGCCACCATCGTGGCGGAAAACAGGAACACGAATCCGAAAGAAAACAGCAGCGCAGCCACCCGGCTCTCCAGCAGCACGGCACCGGCCTGCAGCACCACAAACGTCACCACGCCCGCCATCACGATCCGATGCAGGCGCGGCAACAACCTGCGGGTCTCGAGGAACGAGACGGCAAACATCAGTCCGCTGATCGCGTACATCATCATGAGCAGCGGGTTCGACCACTGTTGCCATTGGGGTGACGCCGGCCACAGCCATTGGTAGCTGTGTCCGGTATAGGTGAAGTTCATGATCGAAAAGCACAGCAGGTAGATCGAGTAGAACAGGTAACGCCTGGCCTTGAGGCCCAGGAACAGGATGAAGTTGTAGGCGAGCAGTGCGAAAAGATAACCGTACAGCAGGCCGTAGCTGGTCTCCTGTCTGGTGGCACGAGTCTGCGCCGCCTCCACAGTGGTGAAATAGACTGGCAGCACCATCGGATCGGGCGTCTCGACCCGCATCAGCACGGTGGTGGTGCCGGGCGGGAACACGTGATTGAACCAGAAGTACCGGCTAACGACCGGTCGTTCAGCAAACGGCCGCGCGTCGCCGGTATGGAAGGCTTCCTGCGCCAGCTTGCCGCGCAGGACAAAAAACTCGATGCGGTCGATCCACGAGTTCTCCACAGCAAGCCGGCGTAGCACGCCGATCTTCCCGGGATTGGTCACTTCGAGCGCGATCCAGGTGGGTGGTGCGCCGATGCCGAAGTTGAGCACCGGTCCACGCGCCGGCGCGAACTTGCCCTGCGCGTACGCCTGGGCCACCTCGGCCACATGAAGCCGGATGCCTTGTTCCTGAAGGAACTGGAGGTGCTTGCCGATCGCTTCGTCGGTTTCCATTTCCGTACTGATCGGGGCGGCCTGAGACACGCTCCACCAGAACGTCGCCACGAGTGCAGCCAACAGCGCCGCGGCTGCGCGGCTGGCACGGCGCGGGCATTTTCCCGGAGCAGGTGTGGAAGTTGGCAAGTGTGTCCTCAACCGGTGTTTCGCATGCCGGCGGCGATGGCGTTAATCGAGCGCAGCAGCGGGTCGAGCCACACCGAGGGTGCCTCGTCGGTGCCGGGGTTGGCGCGGTAGCGCCTGAGCAGCGCGAGCTGGATATGGTTGAGCGGGTCGAGGTAGGGGTTGCGCCGCAGGAGCGACAGCCGCAGCTCCTGGTTCTCCTCGACCAGTTCGCGTGCGCCGATGGTCGCGAGCACCTGTTCCACGGTGCGCTCGAATTCGCTTTTCACCAGGGCGTAGACGCGGTCACGCGTGGCGGGGTCTTCGCACAGCTCGGCATATTCGCGCGCCACGCCCATGTCGGCCTTGAAGAGCGCCATCTGCACGTTGGACAGGAAACTGCGGAAGAACGGCCAGTCGCGATACATCGCGCGCAGCTGCTCGAGGCGCGCCGGGTCAGCGGCCCGGTAGCGCTCAAGCGCGCTGCCAAGGCCATACCAGGCCGGCAGCGTATGGCGCGCCTGTCCCCAGCCAAACACCCAGGGAATGGCGCGCACGGATTCCTTTGAGCGATCTGTCTTCTTGCGATGGCTCGGACGCGAGCCGATATTGAGCAGGCCAATTTCGGTGACCGGCGTCGCCTCGTAGAAATAGTCGATGAATCCGGGGGTCTGTTCGGTGAGTGCGCGAAACTGCGCTTCGCCATCGCGCGCCAGCTCGTGCATCACCGTCAGATGTTCCTGGTGATCAGGCGTCACCGGCCGGACCAGGGTCAGGCTCGCCTTCATCAGGCTCGTCATACCCATGGCGAGCTCGTAGGCTGCGGTCTCGGCATTGGAGTACTTGTAATATAGCACCTCACCCTGCTCGGTGAATTTGATCTCGCCGTGCACGGTGCCGGGCGGTTGCGAGAGGATGGATTCGTGGGTGGGTCCGCCACCACGACCGATGGTGCCGCCGCGACCATGAAACAGCCGGCAGCCAATGCCACGCGCGGTGGTGAGGGTGGTGATGCGTTTCTGTGCCTCGTAGAGATACCAGGCCGAGGCGAGCGCGCCACCGTCCTTGGCAGAGTCGGAATAGCCGAGCATCACTTCCTGCACGTTGCCGGAGGCCGCCAGCAGGGCGCCATACACCGGGTTGTCGAGCAGGGCAGTGAGCACGCCCTCGGCGCGCGCCAGATCGTTGATGGTTTCGAATAGCGGCGCGATGCGGATGCGGCAGTGGTAGCGTCCCATGGCATCGCGCTCGGCGAGACCCGCCAGCCGCGCAAGAAACATCACCTCGAGCACGTGGCTCGGCTGGTGCGTCATCGATATCACGTAGGCCCCGAACGCATCCGGGCTCAGCTCCTGCTGTATCCGCACCATGCGCTCGAACACCGCGAGAGTGTCGCGGGCCCGCTCCCCAAGGCGCGCCGGATCAAACAGCGGAGCAACGCCGGCGATGCGTTCGCTCAACAGCTGCGCGCGCGCCGCTTCGTCAAGCGCGGCGTAGTCGCCGAGATCCGCGGCGGCGAGGATTTCAGCCACCGCTTCGGTATGCACGCCCGATTCCTGGCGTACGTCGAGGCTCACCAGGTGAAAGCCGAAGGTCTCGGCCAGGCGGACAAGGTCCTTCAACTCGCGCTCGGCTATGTTGCCGTCGCCATGCGAGAAGAGCGAGTCGCGGATCAGATAGAGATCATCGAGAAAATCCACGGCACTGCGATAGGCCGCCTCGCGAATGTGGCGCACGTTACGGTTGCCCACCACCGTGAGTGTCTGCTCGAGGCGAAAGTGCATGAGGTAGAGCTTGCGCCGGTAGGGCTCGGTCTGAAATTGCGCCGGATTGGCGGCGAACACCTCGCGCGCGTAGAGCTCGTCGCGCCGCAGGCTGGCGCGCAGGCTCTCGGAAGGCTGCGCCAGGCGCGACGAGAAGGTAAGAATCTTCGACAGCGCCATGACCCGCGCGATGTATTCCTCGAGGATCGTCTCGGCCTGCAGGCGCACCGCGAGTTCCGTGGTCTCGGGTTTGACGAACGGGTTGCCGTCGCGGTCNNCCGAAGCGCAGGAAGCTCGGCACGCTGAGCAGCGGACGGCCATCGGGACCCAGGCCGTAGGTGCGGCGCACCGCCTTCTCGATGAAGCGGTAGGTATCGGGCACTGCCTTGAACAGACTTTCGCGAAAGTAGTAGAGCCCGTTGCGAATCTCGGTGCGCACCTCGGGCCGTTTCGGGCGCACCTCGTCGGTCTTCCACAGGATCTGGATCTCGCTGGCGAGCTGCGCGCTGATCTCGGCGGTCTCTTCCCTGCTGAGCCGCGGGTCGTTCAGCCGTTCGCCGAGCAGGAACAGTCGCCGCAGGCATTGCATCAGCGTGCGCCGGCGCGCCTCGGTCGGGTGGGCGGTGAACACCGGCATGTACATGAGCCGGTCGAGCAGTTTCTGCACGTCCTCGGCCGGCACGCCCTGGGCATAAAACCAGCGCAGCGTCTCGTCGAACGATCCACGCCACAGCGGCCCGCCGGCGCGCACCCAGCGCCGGCGCACGCGGTGGTGGTAGAGTTCCTCGGCGGTATTGACGAGCGAGAAGAACACGCTGAAGGCGCGCACCACGTGCGTGAGCATCTCGGGATCGAGCTTGTCGATCAGGCGCATNNACTGACAATACGCTTTTTGCCGGCCCGCTCACAAGTAACGGGGAATGCGGCAGTATGGAGCGTTTCAAGGCTGACTCAGGCACGGATGCCCCGATCCGGCAACCGGTGTGCGGCGCATCCTATATATACTGGCGCGGATGGCTAGGAAACCGGCCGCGCGCCGCTCTATTAAGGTAAACCGCGCCCCAGTGCTTACCCTCTGGGCGGCAGTGGTTGCCGAGCGCCTCGGATTCAAGCGCGACGAGGCGCTCACCCTCGGGCGCGCGGTGGCGGGGCTCAATGCCTACTCCAAAGGGGTGTCGCTCGGTCTCTTCAAGCCAACGCCGAAGGAAGTCCGCGAGCGGCGGCGGAGGCTTCGCGCCCGGGAGACGATTACCGTGGAACTCTTGCACCGCGCGGTCCCGGCGGTGCATACGGAAGACGGCCTGCGCGCGGTCACCAGGGGTGCGCCGATCAGCCCCGATTCCGTCGAGCGCTATCTCGAAGGCAAGTTTGCCGATGCGCTCGGCGATGTCCGCGGCGCCATGACAGCGCTTGCGCGTTCCTATACTCCCGCCGAGCTCACGGCGAGCGCCTACACGCTCTACACCAAATTCCGCCCCGAGATTCCAGAAGGCAGGAAAGGCTGGGGCGCGGCCGGTACACTCAGCCTGGCGAAAATTCGCGGGCTCGCCAGCAGCTGAACCCGGGCACACCCTGTGATGAAAACACCGCTGATGCCGTTGCCACCATCGACCTTCAGGTTCACCCGGGTTGGTGTCGTCGCGCTTCTGGCGCTGTCCGCCACCTGCGTCTTGCTGGCCCCATGGATGATGCCCGACGACTACTCGTGGTTGTCGAACGTCATCAGTGAGTCCGCCGCGCAGGGTGTCGAGGGTGCATGGGTTGCGCGACTCGGTTTCTTGCTGTTTGGGTCAGCGGTTCTGTGGCTCGCGCTATCGCTTCGGTCGAGATGGGCGCGCGGCGCCTACTGGATGCACATCGCCTTCGGTGTATTCATGATCTCGACCGCCGCATTTTCGCACCGCCCGTGGCAGGACGACGTCCCGTTCGATGCCTTCGAGGACTTTCTGCACTCCGTGACCGCCACCGCCATGGGTTTCGCGTTCTCGTTCGGGGTGTTGGCCCGAACGTTTCAACGGACGAGTGACGAGACGCTGGAGCGATCGCTCGACGTGCTGGCGATCGTCGCGGCTATCTTCCTGCCGTTACTGGGTGGCCTGGAGCCGGCCTATGCAGGGCTGGCCCAGCGATCGATGTTTGCGATCGCATACCTTTGGTACGGGAGTGAGGCGCTGGCCGCTCGCCAGCCGGCACGCAATACACGAGCCAGGCGGCGGTCGTCGGCGCGCAAGGCGCGCCGCTGACAGGGCGTCGTCGGGTAGACAAATCGCAGGAGGCACCATGCTGGAACTTCGGCCGACGTGTGAACACTGCAACAAGGCGTTGCCACCCGATTCGCTGGAGGCGCGCATCTGCACCTATGAGTGCACATTTTGCGCGCCNNGAGAAGCGCTAACGGACAGGATCGAAAGCGGACAGATAGTATCCATGCACGCGACGCATCATGAAATGAAGCCCAAGGTTGCTGTTGCTGCCAGTCTTCTTGGCAGTGGATTGCGTCACGCTGGCAGCTAACTGCCGCGCGCGTTCGTACCGAGGGGATACCCGCCAATCTGGCGGTGCCGGGCCTCTTGGGCCAGGGCACAGCGTCATTCGCAGCAGGATTCAATACGGCGTGCAATACGCTATCCCATTTGGGGTCAGCGCCTGACGCCGCAGCGCCGATAGTTCCCTGCTCCTCGTTCTTCTCGCTCGCTTGATTGTTGTCAAAGCGGTTGCGAGGTAGGCAGGCATACCATTGTCACGTGACGGACCGGCGGGGCACGGTTGCGCGCCCAGGATTGCGTGCCGCAGCGCAGCGTATCCGCTGGCGACAGGAGGTTGGCACAGTCCCGGAGGTGAAACCATGACGCGGATAGTACGTGCAGCAGGATGGATTCTTGTCGGCATGGCCTTGATGGGTCTCATCGTCTGGTTCGCAATGCCATCGATGATGCTGGTCAAGCACAAGAGTCCCCGAAACTACGACGATACGGTCGCGGCCTTGAGCGAAGCCTTGACCAGGAAACCCGATTGGCGAGTGCTGACGGTCAATGACTACCAGAAGACCACCGCCACCTTCGGCGCCATAGAAAAGGTAGGCAGCATGAGCATCTGCAATCCACGCTACGCCTCGAAGATCCTCGCGCAGGAAGCGAATCGCGGCGTGACGGCATTCATGCCACTGGCGATCGGGGTTTACGAGGACAAGAAGGGCCAGGTGTATGTTTCCCAGCTCAATATCGGGCTCATGGGCATGATGTTTGGGGGCACGATTGCCGATGTGATGGGGACGGCGGGCCAGGACCTTAATGAGGTCGTGGCATCGGTCATTGCGAAATAGGGCCTTGCGAAGACAATCGGGCTTACTGGCCCGGGCTATCACCTCGTGCCGTAATTTGCGGGCGGCAAGATATGAATCTGCGCGAACGGCAGAGATTCACCGCTTTGACGCGGCTCGCGATCGCTATAGAACACGCGGCGTGGTCGGGCAGCCGCTGAAGTTCGCCACACTCAGGTAATGCACGCTGAACAGCCGAGCCGGATCGGTCCAGACCCGGCACGGGCGAAAACCGGCATTGCGCGCGAGCGCGTGAAACTGCTCGATCGAGTACTTGTAGGAATTCTCGGTGTGAATCGTCTCGCCGCGCGCGAAGGCAAAGCGCTTGCCGAGGACGCGGATCTCCTGCGGACGGCGGCTGACCAGATGCATCTCGATGCGTCCCAGGTCGGTGTTGTAGAAGGCGCGATGCTCGAAGCCGTCGGCATCCAGCGTCGCGCCGAGCTCGGTGCAGATGCGTTGCAGAAGATTCAGATTAAAGGCGGCTGTAATGCCCTGGCTGTCGTTATAGGCGGCGTGCAGGATCTGCGGGTCCTTCCTGAGATCGGCGCCGATCAGCAGTCCGCCGCCCGGATGCACCATGCGACGCAGTCGCTGCAGCAACGCCAGCGCCTCGCGCGGTTCGAAGTTGCCGATGGTGGAGCCAGGGAAGAATACGATTCGTCGCCCGTTTCCGCCGAAGTCCGGCAAGTCGATGTCATCGGTGAAGTCGGCGCAGACCGCATGGGCTTCGAGCCGCGGGTAGTCATGCGCCAGGCGTTGCACCGATTCCTGCAGGAACTCGTGCGAGATATCGATGCCGACGTAGTGGCGCGGGCGCAAGGATTCGAGCAACAGGCGGATCTTGCGACTGGCGCCACTGCCGAGCTCGATCAGCGTGCAGTCTTCCCCGGCGAGCGCGGCCACCTCGGCGGCGCAGGATTCCAGAATGCCCATCTCGGTGCGCGTCGGGTAGTACTCCGGCAGGTCGCAGATCGCATCAAAAAGACGCGAGCCACGCTCGTCGTAGAAAAACTTGGGCGGAATGCGTCGTGGCCGGCGGGCCAGGCCCTGCAGCACCGCCTCGCCCAGCGTTTGCAGCGATGGCGCTTCGCCGTGCAGACGGACAGCCGGCCTGTTCATGCGTCNNCGGTATCCGGGGTAGGGCGAGTAGGCGCTTTGCGTCCATTCCCAGGCATCGCCGAACATCTGCGCCGGCGACTCGCTGGCGGCGGGGACCGGATGCAAATAGCCAGCTTCACGCAGGTTGCCGGTCAGCGGCTGCCGGCTGGCAAGCGCTTCCCACTCGGCTTCGGTGGGCAGGCGCGCACCGGCCCAGCGCGCATAGGCGTCGGCCTCATAAAGGCTGATGTGACAGACCGGTTCGTGCTCGTTCACGGGGCGCAGGCCACCAAGCGTGTACACCCACCAGCGCCCGTCGCGTTGTTCCCAAAAAAGCGGCGCCTGCCAGTGGCGCCCGGTGGCAGCGTGCCAGCCGTCGGAGAGCCAGAATTCCGGCCGGCGATAGCCACCGGCCTGCATGAATTCGAGGTACTCGCCGTTGGTGATAAGGCGCGAGGCAATGGCGTGCGGCGTGAGCAGCACGCGATGCCGGGGACCTTCGTTGTCGAAGGCAAATCCGTTTCCGTCGTGGCCAATCGCCAGTTCGCCGCCCGGCTGCGCGAGCCACGCCAGCGGCACGCCAGCACCGGCGGAGGCCGGCGGCAGGTCATCGCGGTAGGCGGGTCTGAGCGGATTGATGGACAGGTTGTACTTGATGTCAGTGAGGAACAGCTCCTGGTGCTGCTCCTCATGGTGGCAGCCGAGCTCCGTGCGCGCCGCGATCGCCGGCCAGTGTTCATCCTCGGCCGTGGCGAGCAGCGCCGTCATCGCCGCATCCACGTGCGCGCGGTAGCGGAAAACTTCCTCGATGGTGGGACGCGACAACAATCCGCGCTGCGGTCGCGGGAACGGCGAACCCACCTGGTTGTAATAGGAGTTGAACAGGTGGCCGAACTGCGGATGAAACTCGCGATAGCCCGGCAGGAACGGCTTGAGCAGAAAGGTCTCGAAGAACCAGCTGGTGTGGGCGAGGTGCCACTTGGCGGGACTCACCTCGGGCATCGCCTGCAGGCCGTAGTCATCCGGCGCAAGCGGTCGGGCGAGCGCCTCGCTCGTGCGCCGCACTTTCGTGTAGCGCTCTGCTGCACTGCTGCGCAGCGATGAGTTGCGCTGCGCTGCCTCGCGGTCCTGGACGGCACTTCGGGTTGGCGTCATGTCGCCGCTCCGTGGTGACTAGCGCCCGATTGAACCACAACCGTCGTTCAAGTCCAAAACCGCTGGCTGGTCGCCGCACGNNAGCACGCCGGTCAGCGGCCAGCGCACCGCCGCCGCCACCACCAGCGCCACGCCCACCGAAACGGTGATCGAGAACAGTGCGTTGCGCCGGCCGATGGTCTTGAGCATCACCGCGAAGGTCGACACGCAGGGAATATAGAAGGTGAGAAACACCAGGAAGGTCACGATCTGCACGGTGTTGAGCTGCGCGCCGATGTCGAAGCCGCCGAGCGCCTGGTAAATCATCAGCAGCGAAAGCTCCTTGCGCAGCACGCCGAACNNTGTTGATCACCTGGTCGGCGCCGACGTGCGTGAGCAGCGCCAGCACCACGCTGCCGGCGACGAGCAGCGGCGTGACGATGGTCAGGATGTCGTTGGTGCGCGCCCAGGTCTGGCCGACCAGCGCGCGCAACTTCGGCAATGCGTAGGCCGGGATCTCCAGCACCTGGCCGGGCGCACTGCCGTGCAGGTGGCGCGCCAGCCATTGGCCGCCGAGCGAGATCACCACTACCGTCAGCATGAAAATCCCGAACACCCCGAGCCCGCCGAGGTACTTGCCCGCGATCGCNNACGGCCGAGATTGCCGGCACGTTGCAGCCCAGGCCCAGAAGAAACGGCAGCGCCACCGCGCCGTGCAGCCCGAGATGATGAAACCCGCGGTCGACCACGAACGCGATGCGCTGCATGATGCCGGTCTCCTCGAGCGCCACCAGCAGCAGCACGAGCGGAATCATGTACGGCACCACGATCCCGACCAGCCCGATCAGGCCGTCGACCACGGCGCGCCCGATCACGCCGACGGTGTCGGTCGGCTGCCAGCCGGAAGCCCAGTCGACCAGTTTCGCCGACGTCATCGAGTCGATCGCGGTACTGACTTCAAACACCACGAACAGGACCGCGGCGAACACCGCGAGGCTGCCGATCAGGCCCCAGCGCGGATGCAGGAACAACTCGTCCAGCCAGAAGCGCCAGCCGTGGCCAACATAGGGCGCGCCGGTACGGCTCACGGCCTCGGCCAGTGACGCGGCCTGGTGGTGGCGATCGGCGTGCAATTCCTCCGCCAGTGGCCGCGGCAGGGTCTTCTCCGCCTGCGCGCGCAGGCGCTGCAGCTGTGGCACTTCGCCGCCGAAATGCTCGCTCAGCTCGTGGCGGAAATAGGCGTCGTCGGCCGCCGCCAGCGCCAGCAGCACCGCGTGCGGCATGCCGAACGCCTGGTGAATCTCGGGGTGATCAAGCGCGGCGCTGAGCGGCGCGAGCACCTTGGTCAGGTGCGGACTCGGCGCCGACACTCGCGGGCGGGTGCGCTTGCGCACGGCGCCGAGCGCGGCGGTAAACAGATCCATGATGCCCTGGCCCATCACCACCGTGGTCGGAACCACCGGAATGCCGAGTCGTTTGCTGAGCTGGCGATGATTGATGTGCAGGCCCTTGCGCGCGGCGTCGTCCATCATGTTGAGCGCGATCACCATCGG
>DKBM01000100.1:0-13880 GCA_002451215.1 Proteobacteria bacterium UBA6900 | reverse complement strand
CCCCCGGGGGTATCGATGTCCGACGAGAAGCCCTTGTGGTACTTCACGTCGCCGGTGCCGGCGGCGCTACGCGCCTTGCCTTCGAACTCCAGAAACAGCTCCGCCGGCGTCTTGCCGAGAATGTTGACGAGAACGTTCAGTCGCCCACGGTGTGCCATGCCGACAACGATTTCCTTCACGCCCGAGTCTCCGGCACGCTGGATCAGTTCATCGAGCATCGGAATCAGGCTCTCGCCACCCTCCAGCGAGAAGCGCTTCTGACCAACGTACTTGGCATGAAGATAATGTTCCAGGCCCTCGGCAGCGGTCAGGCGCTCGAGTAGGCGACGGCGCGTCTCGGCCGGATAGGGCGGCACACCATGCACACTCTCGAGCGCGCTCTGGAGCCAGCGCTTTTCGGCAGTGTCCGAGATGTGCATGTACTCTGCACCAATCGAACCGCAGTAGGTTGATTGCAGCTGGGCAAGGACGTCGCGCAGCAGTGCGCGGCGCGCGCCCACCAATGAGCCAGTATCAAAACGAAGATCGAGATCAAGGTCGCTCAACCCGTGGTAGCGCAGATCAAGCTCGCCAAGCGGCTGCTTCTCCCGCAGCCCGAGCGGATCGAGGTTGGCGACCTGATGGCCGCGAAAGCGGTAGGCATTGATGAGCTGCAACACCCGCACCTGCTTCTGGGCAACATCCGGTGCAGCGGCCGGCTCCGGCGCGCGCCGCGCCGTTCGGCGCGCGCGCGCGAGCTGTCGAAACTGCTCTCGGATCTCTTCGTGCGAGATGTCAGGGGAACCGGATGCGGCACCGGGCAGTGTCTCAAAGTAGCGCTGCCAAACCGGGTCGATCCCGCTCGGATCGCGAAGAAAGGTTTCGTAGAGTGCTTCGAGATAGGGCGCGTTCAGCACGGCCAGTGGCGAGCTGCGCCACCAGGCGTGCAGGGTATGCTTGGCGGTGTCGTCCATGGGAAGCACCGGAACGCGCGGCCCAAGTGGCCGTCTGTCTTGATCTTAGCAGCTCTCGCCAGATGCGCCTGTCGCGGGTTCGCTGCTGCCCGAAGTCAGCGCTTGGGCGCGACTTTACGCTCCTTGACCGACTTCGCCACCAGAAAATCCACCACCTCGAGTGTGCGGCTTTGCGCGTCGCCCGTGCCGATTCCCATGAGACTCGGGGACGTGATGTAGCGGCCATCCACCACAAAGGTCGGCACCCCCTGGATCCCGAGATCCTGCATGAGTTGGCGGGCGCGCTCGAGCTTGGTGCGCACCCCAAACGAATTCCACGCAGCCCGGAACTGCTCTCGATTGACCCCCAGGCCAACCACGAAATTGGTGATACTGGTCTCGTCGTTCAGCGGGCGCTTGTCGCGGTGCATGGCGTCGAAAAACGCCCGGTGCACCTTGTCGACAGCGTTGATGCTCTCGAGCGCGTAGAACGCGCGAGCGTGTACCACCCATCGATCGAACATGCCCGGCGTGCGCACGAAGGCCGCGTTGGCTGGCTTCTTCTTCAACCAGGTCTCGACATAAGGCTCGAGGTCGTAGCAGTGTGGACATCCGTACCAGAAGAACTCACGTACCTCGATTTTGGCGCCGGTTTCGACCTGTTGGGTATAAGCCGCTTCATAATAATCCTTGCCGGACTCAAAGCTGTCGGCGGCGATGGCGACAGCGGGAAGCATGAGCCAGGCGGCCAGCAGCATTGCGCGTTTACGTGACATCGATCGGGTTCTCCTTTGCGCTGGAATTCTTGGTCAGGACAGAACTTGCGACCGGGGTGTGACCGATCGGTTCCGTCGGCGAAATACTAGCTCTCCGGACAGCCAACGCCCAGCGCCGTGGCAAGGAAGATCCCACGGCGCCCGGGGCATTACAGTGTTGCCGCCGCGAGACGCTCGAGCAGGCGCTGGTGAATGTTGCCGAAGCCGCCGTTGCTCATGACCAGCACGTGATCGCCGGTCCGCACTTCGCCGGCGAGAGCCTCAACAATCGCCTCCACGCTTTCGTAGGCGCGGGCGCGGCCTTCAAGCGGCCGGGTCACGCGATCCAGATTCCACCCGAGCTCCGCGGGCCTGAGCAGGTAGACACGGTCCGCAAGTACAAGTGACGGACCGAGCGTGTCGCGATGCACCCCCATGCGCATGGTGTTGGACCCCGGTTCCAGCACGGCGTGAATGCGCGCATTGCCGACGTGCGCGCGCAACGCCTCGAGCGTAGTCGCGATGGCCGTTGGGTGATGGGCGAAGTCGTCATACACCGTAACCCCGGCCGAGATCCCACGCACTTCGAGCCGGCGCTTGACGTTGCGAAACGCCGAGAGCGCTTCAAGGGCAGTCGCAACGGGGACCCCGACATGATTCGCGGCGGCAATCGCCGAGAGAGCATTCTGGAGATTGTGCGAGCCAATCAGGCCCCATTGCACATCGCCCTGCACGACGCCGCCATGAAAAACCCGAAAACGGCTCCCGTCTGCTACCTGCGCCTGAATGAGCCAGGCCGGGGGCATTTTCTTCGTGCCGGCTAGCGCCTCGCACATCGGGAGTTCGGCAAAGTGTTCGACCTCACTCCAGCAGCCCTGCGCCAGCACGCTCGCCAGGTGCCGGTCGTCAGCTTTGACAATCAGTCGCCCGGAGGGCGGTACGGTGCGCAATAGATGATGAAACTGGCGCTCGATTGCCTGGATGTCCGGAAAAATGTCGGCATGATCGTATTCGAGGTTGTTCAGCACCAGCGTGCGCGGTCGGTAGTGCACGAACTTGGAGCGCTTGTCGAAGAAGGCCGTGTCGTACTCATCGGCCTCGACCACAAAAAAATAGGAGTGGCCCGGTCCCGATACTTCCTTTCCCGCCGCATTTGTACGTCCCTGCACATCGCCCAATCTTGCCGAAACACCGAAGTTCTCCGGAATGCCGCCTACCAAGAAGCCAGGCGCGAGGCCGGCGTGCTCAAGAATCCAGGCGAGCAGGCTGGTCGTTGTCGTCTTGCCATGCGTGCCGGCGACGGCCAGCACCCAGCGACCATGCAGCACGTGCTCGGCTAGCCACTGCGCACCGGAGGTATATGCCAATCCGCGCTCGAGCACTGCCTCCACAAGCGGGTTACCGCGCGAAAGCGCGTTGCCAATCACCACAACATCGGGCTGGATGCCTTCGAGCTGGGAAGGTTCGTAGCCTTCGACATAGCTGACGCCCTGTGCCACCAGCTGCGTGCTCATCGGCGGATAGACTTTGGCATCACAGCCGGTGACGCGATGTCCGAGTGAGCGCGCAAGCAGCGCGACGCCGGCCATGAATGTGCCACCGATGCCGAGGATGTGCAGGTGCATGACTCAGGGCGCGGGTGACGGCGGGCTGCCGAGCAGGAACTGTAGCACGCTCCAGAAAAACAGCAGATAGAGGAGACTGATGCCGGTGCCGGTATACCAAGCCACGTCAAGCGCATGCCGCAGCACGTGGCCGGATGCGGCGAGGTACCAGATCAACACCACCCACCACAGCAGGCCGGCCAGTTCGCGGCTCGGGATCAGCGTAATCGCGAGCTGCGCGAGCAGCGACAGCGCGGCGCCGATCAGCGCGAGCGCGGGAAGCGTTTGCCAGATTCGCGACTCAAGGCCACGCACCCGCAGCACCAGAAAAACGAAGCCGGAGAGCAGCGCAGCGTCGAGCGCCCCGGCCAGCAGTGCCTGCGCGAGACTTACCTCTTGCGCAAGCCCAATGGCATCCCCCAGCGCCATCGCCGCCAGCGCCGCGACGAGCAACCCACGCGAGGCGGGCAGGTCTTGGGGCCTGGCGCGCAGCCGCAACAGGTCAACGACAAGATTGGCAATGCCCACTTTCACTGCACCACGTTGGCGCGCGCCACCAGCCAGACGCCGCCACTCTCACGTTCGAGCTCAAGCGAAAACACCACTTCATCGGTTGCCGGCCGCGTCGCACCGATACGCACCCGTACGACGACGCGACGCGCGTCCTGGTTCGGTTGCGCGGTTTCGAAGGAACTGAAGTCCAGTGATTCGCCGGTTTGGTGTTTGGCCCGGAGGTACTCGAGCGCTACCCGCATGGGTGGTTCGTCTGTAAAAGCGAGCGGATCGACTCCGGGGGCACGCGCGACAAACGCGTGCAGTGTCTCGATCTCGCCGGGCGTGCGTACCAATGCCTCGATGAAAGCGCGCGCCCGACGCTCCGGTTCGGAACCAAACCAGCCGCAACCGCCAAGAGCAGCGCCCGTGAGTACGATGACCAGTACCAGCGCAATGCGCCGACCATGCCTCAAGTCCTGCATGCCGCTATCATAGTCGAAAACCTCCCGCTCTCTCTCTACGTGAAGCCGCCCATACTGATTGATAGTGAACAGGAACTTGCGCACTCGCTGCACGCGCTGTCGACCGCGGCCTGGGTCGCGCTTGACACGGAATTTGTGCGCGAGCGGACCTATCGCGCGCGGCTCTGTCTTGTCCAGATCGCGACGCCGGACGTGCTGGTCTGTGTTGATCCGTTGCGGGTGGATGTCGCCCCGCTGCTTGAGGCACTTTATCAACCCACGCTGCTGAAAGTACTGCATTCCGCGCGCCAGGATCTGGAAGTGTTGTATGACGTGCGCGGCGCGGTGCTTTCGCCGATCTTTGACACGCAAATCGCCGCCGCCCTCACGGGCCCCGAGGACCAGATCGGCTACGGCGCGCTTGTCGAGCGACTGACCGGCCACAGGCTCGACAAACAAGCCACGCGCACCGACTGGTCGCAGCGGCCGCTCACGGACGCCCAGCTTGCCTACGCTCGGGATGACGTGCATTACCTGCGCGAGGTCTATGCGCAGCTTGCCGCCCGTCTTGAGGCGCTGGGACGACGCGACTGGCTGGACGAGGAGTGTGCCGCCATGACCGATCCAGCGTTGTACGCGGCCGATCCTGCGCAGGCCTGGCGTCGCATTCGCGCCGGCCAACACCTCGGATCCGAGGCGCAGCAGCGCCTCGCGGCACTTGCCGAGTGGCGCGAGCGGACCGCCCGCGAGCGTGACTTGCCGCGCGGGTGGATCGTGAAGGACCCGGCCCTGATCGAACTTGCAGGCAATCCGCCCCAGAACCTCGCAGCGCTCGCCCAGCATGCCGGCATGACGCCGGCAATCGTGCGCAAGTGGGGCAGTGAGCTACTCGCGCGACTGAACGCCGCTGCGGTATCGCCGCCCCGCCGACTTTGGGAGAACCCGGCGCGGCCCGACATTGCGCAGGCAACCTTGCTCAAGCGCTGGAGCGACCGCGTCAAGGCACTGGCAGACGCCGAGGGCCTGAGCGCAACGCTGCTCGCGACCAGACACGATCTTCAGGAATTGCTACTGACGGGTGACGGGCCGCTGGCGCGGGGCTGGCGCAAGGAGTTTCTTGGTGATGAGCTGTCGCGCGAGCGCGCTGGCGCCATGCAAACCTAGTCGGCGGAAACGGTACGGTTGCTCGCCCATTCCCGCAGCGCTTGCACGCGCTCGCCCATCACCACCGAAAGCGGTCGCGTTTGTGCGAGTTCGTCGTGCAGGTGTCGGGTGGCGAGTTCGTCCTTGCGTGCATACGCACTGTAAAGTGCAGCAACCACTGCCTGTTCAAGTTCGGCTCCAGAAAATCCTTCCGCCGCTGCCGCAAGTGCGGATAAATCGAATCGCGCCGGATCAAGATGTCTTGCGCGCAATTGGACGGCAAATATTTGCGCGCGCGCTGCGGCACCTGGCAAATCGACAAAGAAAATTTCGTCGAAGCGACCCTTGCGCAGCAACTCGGGCGGCATCTGCTCGATATCGTTCGCTGTCGCGGCGAGGAACACCGGGCTGCGGCGCTCCGCCATCCACGTAAGTAGCGTGCCCAACACGCGTTTTGACAGCCCGTCGTCCTGCCCACCGCTGGCAACGCCTTTCTCAATCTCGTCGAGCCACAGCACACATGGCGCCATGACTTCGGCGGTCTTGAGCGCCTCACGCACATTGCGTTCGGTTTCGCCATAGTACTTGTTGTAAAGCCCGCCAAAGTCGAGCCGCAGCAGCGGCACGCCGAACAGTCCGGCAGCGGCCTTGGCGGCAAGACTCTTGCCGCAACCCTGCACGCCAAGGAGCAGGATGCCCTTCGGCACATCCAATGCCGGGTTGGCCTTGGGGTCAAGAAACGCGGGGCGCCGCTGCGTGAGCCAGCGCTTGAGCCGATCGAGCCCCGCTACCTGCGCGAACGATAGCGTGTCGTGCTCGAAATGCAGTACGCCGCCCTGATCAAGCAGTTGATACTTTGCCGTCATCACGGCGGCAATGTCGCTCTTCGAGAGGGTGCCGTCCGCCACGGCCATGCGCGCCAGGCGCCGGGCATCGGTGGCCGTGAGTCCGGCGAGATTGCGCACCAGCAAATCGACGGCCTGGGGATCGGCCGATACCTTGCGGCGCGAGGCCTGCTGGCTCGACCACTCATGCGCCACCTGATGCACAATATCGCGCAACTCCTTCTCGCCCGGCAGGGCGAGCTCGAACATCGCGCTTAAACCCTTCAGTTCGGTCGGCACTTCGATTTCAGGCGCCAGCAGGATGACGGTGCGTGGGGCCTGGGCATAGCCGAGCGCAATATCCTTCAAGAGGCGCCGAAGCAGCGGATGGTCGAGGTAAGCATGGAAGTCGACCAACACGTACAACCCTCGCTCCATCACCGAGCGAATATGGCCCAGTGCAGCCTCGGGTTCCATGTGAATGCGCTGCGGCGGCAAGGATGTCTCAAGTCGCTGCAAGCCTTCGGTTGCGAGCCAGCGATACACCGGCAGACCGAGATTGATCGCCGCACGCGTGATGAGCGCGAGCGCGCGCTGTTCCTCTCGAGAGCGAATGAAGATCAGCGGAATATGCGACTGGATGAGAAGCCGCAGGCTGTCGAGATCCTGCATCGGGTTCCCCCTAGTTGCGCTCGCGCGGCAACAGGGCGAAGACACGGCCCGGCTGCTTCATGTTGCCAGCGAGCTGCTCGGCTTGCGGGCCAAATCCGAAAAACACATCGACCCGCACAGGCCCCTTGATTGCACCACCGGTGTCTTGCGCCATAAGCAACCGCCGAAAGGGCTCGCCGCTCAGGGGAGAGGTCGTGTCGAGCCACACTGGCGTACCGAGCGGAATGAAGGCCGGATCGACGGCGGCCGAGCGCCCGGCGGTAAGCGGCACATTGAGCGAACCGATCGGCCCCGGGAGAGTCGGGTCGCGTGGCGCAAAAAAGATATAGCTTGGGTTGCTGTTCAATACCGCTTCGGCCTCGTCAGGATGGGCCCGCAGCCAATCCTTGATTGACTCAAGATTCACGTCCTCGCGTTTGAGTGCACCCATCGCGATCAGACGCGCACCGATTGATTGATAGGGGTGACCATTCTGGTCCGCATAACCGACACGCAGCATTTCGCCGTCTGGCAGGCGCACGCGTCCCGAGCCCTGCACCTGCAAGAAGAACAACGCCACCGGATCATCCACCCACACTAGCTCCTTACCGGCCAGCAGCCTCTTGCCGTTGGTAATCTCGGCGCGCGAGAAGTACGGCACCACGCGCCGCCCCTGTAGACGCCCGCGCAACGTGCGCCCGGCAAGCTCCGGATAGAGTCCGCCCAAATCGACGACCAGCAAATCATCGGGACGCTGATAGATCGGATAGCGAAAGCGCGCGGTACGCGTGCGATTGCCCGCGAGTAGCGGCTCGTAGTAACCGGTGACAAGGCCCTCGACGCCCTGGCCATTGCCCATGGCACGCGGCGCGAAGCGGGTTTCAAAGAAAGCGCGCGCAAGCTCGTCGTCAACGTCCGTGAACAAGGCCGCCTCCGCGCACACCTGCTTCCACGTTGGCCCAAGAGCGGCGGCGCGCGTGCAGGTTTGTTGCAGGCTGGACCAGGCATCAGCCTGGCGATCCTCCATCCAGCCGGGGAGCGCGCTCCAAGCAACTTGCTCGCCCATGCCGGGCGATGGCGGCACGACCGATGCGCAACCCCCGAGCATCGCGGCAAGGACAACGAACAACGCCAACATACGCGAACAACGCGCCGCGTGGTGCCGCGGGGCTTCAGTCATGGTTCGTTGAGAAGAATTGGGCCGTGCTAGCATCGCCGCTCACCTGCATCTTGTAGCACGCGGCCTACGCGCAAGCCAGTTGCAGAAGACCCACTTGGATGAGTGAGCTCGACGACCTGACATGGTGGTTATTGCTCGCGCTGGTGGCCATTGCAGCCGCGCTATATTCGTCTGTGGGTCACGGCGGTGCATCTGGGTATCTCGCGGCAATGGCGCTGTTCGGGTTGCCGGCGGATGTGATGAAGCCGGCTGCGCTCACGATGAACATCGGCGTAGCGGCGCTGGTGTTGTGGCGCCTGGCGCGCGCCGGGCATTTTGACTGGCGACTGTTCCTGCCTTTCGCGCTGGGCTCCATCCCGCTGGCAGCGCTTGGCGGCGCTTACACGCTCAACGATGCAACTTACCGTTACCTTGTCAGTGGCGCACTGCTCATCGCCGCCGCGCGCCTCGCCGCTGAACCGCGGGATACTGAACCACGGGCACGGCTGGCGGCGTGGATGGCCGTGGCGATCGGCGCCGGACTTGGGCTGTTGTCCGGCCTCACCGGCGTCGGCGGCGGCATATTTCTGAGCCCAGTGCTTCTGTTGCTGCGCTGGACCAACATGCGCAGCAACGCGGCAATGGCGGCCGCTTTCATATTGGTCAATTCGATCGCAGGCCTCACCGGCTATGCCGCAGCGGGAGGTTCCTGGCCGGCGGGAGTCGCGGCACTGGTAGTCGCCGCACTGATTGGTGGCGCGCTTGGATCCGAACTCGTGTTGCGACGCCTTGCGCCCGCTCGGCTAAAAAAACTGCTCGCGCTGGTGCTGCTGATTGCTGCGCTAAAGATGATCCTGGCCGCCTGAGAAACGCGATCAGCCCTGTGCGACCTCCGGTTCTGCACCCGGCACCGGGCCGTCGTACGGCTCGGAGAATCCGCACTCTTTTTGTGGGCAGACCTTTTCGGTGCCACGGCGCTTGGTGGTCTTGATGCTCAGAATCGGCCAACCGCACTTCGGGCACGGCTCCTTGATAGGCGGGTTCCAACATGCGTACTTGCAGTCCGGATAGCGCGCACAGGAATAGAAGATCTTTCCGTAGCGCGACTTGCGCTTAAGCATGGTCGCCTGCTTGCACTCGGGGCATTCAACGCCGGTATCGGCCGGTTTCTCGAGTGGCTCCATGTGCCGGCAGTTGGGATAGCCGGAGCAGCCGATGAATTTGCCGTAGCGCCCACGTTTTATGATCAGGTTCGAACCACACTTCGGACATTTGCGGTCGGGAACGATTTCGGGCTCGTTTAGCGTACCCGCGGCCTCATCGACGTTACGGGTATAATCGCAATCCGGATAGCCGGTGCAACCAATGAAGTAGCCATTGCGACCGAGGCGCTTGGCCAGCTGCTTGCCGCACTTCGGACATTTCTCTTCCATCATTTCCACGCCCGGGCGATCGACTGATTCTTTCGACTTCACCTGCGTCTTGAAGTCGTCCCAAAATTCCTTCAGTAACGGCCGCCACGCCTTCTCGCCGCGCGAGATGGCGTCAAGGTCATCCTCCATTCGCGCCGTGAAATCATAGTCGGTGTAATGGCTGAAATGCTCTGACAAGAACTTGTTCACCACCCGGCCCACGTCAGTCGGTCGGAAACGCCGATTCTCGAGCGTTACGTATTCGCGCCGCTCTAGCGTATCGATGATGGACGCATAAGTGGACGGACGGCCAATGCCGTAGGCTTCCAGTGCCTTGACGAGGCTGGCCTCGGAGTAGCGCGGCGGTGGCTCGGTGAAATGCTGCTCCGGACGAATGGCCTTGAGATTGACGCTGTCGCCGGTTGCGAGCGGCGGCAGCAGTCGCTCGTCCTCGTCTTCAGGTGTCTTGCCCTCGTCGCTATCTTCCTGGTACACGGCCATGAAGCCGGGCTTCACCACATGGGAGCCGTTCGCGCGAAAGACGTGCTTGGCCGAAGCATCGCCCGCGGGCACAAGATCGACCGCCACGGTATCGAGCAAAGCCTGCACCATCTGGCAGGCAACTGTGCGCTTCCAGATCAGCTCGTAGAGCTTGATCTGCTCGGGCTTGAGATGGTCCTTGACCGAATCCGGCGTACGTGCGGCCGAGGTCGGACGGATCGCCTCGTGGGCCTCTTGGGCATTCTTTGACTTGTTCTTGTAGACCTGCGGCTCGGGCGGGAGATTTTCCGCACCATAGCGGCTCGCAATGACCTCGCGGATCTCCGTGATCGCCTCGTTGGCCAAGTTCACGGCATCGGTACGCATGTAAGTGATCAGTCCTACTACTTCGCCGCCGATATCGATACCTTCATACAGTTGCTGCGCGGTTCGCATGGTGCGCTGCGCGGTGAACCCGAGCTTGCGCGAGGCCTCCTGCTGCAGCGTGGAGGTGGTGAACGGCGGCGAGGGGTTGCGGCGGCGCTGCTTCTTCTCGACAGCGGTAACCAGCAGTTGCCCGCCGGCCGCTGCTTCGATGGCCGCCACTACTTCGTTGGCGCGACCAGTGTTGTCGATGGTGAACTGTTCGAGCTTCTCGCCGGAGAAATGCGTCAGCTTCGCCGCAAAGTCCTTAGCGTGGGCCGAGAGGTCGGACTCAATGGTCCAGTACTCGCGCGCCTGGAACCGCTCGATTTCTTCCTCGCGCTCGACGATGAGCCGCAGGGCCGGGCTTTGAACACGACCCGCGGAAAGACCGCGTCGTACCTTCTTCCACAGCAGCGGCGAAAGATTGAACCCGACCAGATAGTCGAGTGCGCGTCGGGCCTGCTGGGCACTGATCAGGTTTTCGGAAAGCTCGCGCGGATGCTGGATCGCCTGCTGAATGGCGCTCTTGGTGATCTCGTGGAATTCGACGCGGTGTACCGGCTTGCTGTCCAGCGCGTCTTCCGCGCGAAGAATTTCGTGCAGGTGCCAGGAGATTGCTTCGCCCTCGCGATCAGGGTCGGTGGCAAGATACAGTGCGTCGGCCTTCTTCATGGCCTTCACAATCGCATCGACATGCTTCTTGTTCTTCTCGATCAGCTGGTACTTCATATCGAAACTGTTGTCGACATCAATCGCGCCCTGCTTCGGAATCAGGTCGCGGACATGGCCGTACGACGCCAGGCAGGTGAAATCCTTTCCCAGGTACTTGGTCATGGTCTTCGCCTTGGCAGGCGACTCAACGACAATCAGGTTCTTCGACATGTGATTTGGGCTCTGCGCAGTTCACCCGCACGGGCGGCCGGTCCGGCCAAGGGGCGGAATTGTTGACGATAACCGCCTGTGCTTGTCAAGTGTGCGCCGCGAGGCGGGCCGCAAGAATCAGTGCAAGTGGCCCTGCATCTCGTCGAAAACGAGATCCTCGAGCAGTTCGTAGTGATGATCCTGGCCGGGGCAGTTAAATAGCACCATCAGCGTGACCCACTTCAATTGATCGATGCCGAGTTCCTCGACTTCAAGCGCCATGGCGCGGTCAATGACGACTTCCCGGGTCATCGGGTCCAGCACACCGCTCTGCTCCATGAACAGCAGAAATCCGCGGCACTCGGCGTTAAGCTTCTCGCGCTCGGCACCGGTGTAGTAGCGCAGCGCCTGCGTCGTTGCAGGCAGCGTGGGCTCCACGCCATGCTCGCGCAACGTGCTGAGCTCTTCCAACCAGTGAAATGCCTTGGTTATCTCGCCGCGAGGAAAGCCGGCTTCGGTGAGTTCGTCGGTGAGCGCATCCTGATCCGGATTGAACTCGGGACCTTCATCCATGTAGTTCTCGAAGAGGTACATCAATACATCGAAAACGTTTTCTTTCATTCTGTGTGTCGTGCTCGGTCGCAAACCTCGGTCAGGTTAATCGCTGGTAGTTGCCTCCCGGGCCGCTCGCCACGAAACCATGCAACTCCAGCACCAAGAGCATGGAGGAAACGGTATCGGCCGTCAATCCACTGCGCTCGACCAGCGCGTCGACGGTCATCGCATCGTAACCAAGACATGCCAACAACTGCTGTGCCGGTTCCGGCAACGCATCAGGCGCGGGCGAAGCCAATACGCTGGGGCGCTCACCTGCGGGCGCCGCCACACTCGCGAGCGGGCCAAGTTCTTCGAGAATGTCGCGCGCGGTTTCCACGAGCTTCGCGCCCTGGCGGATCAGCCGGTGGCAGCCGCGCGAGAGGGGCGAGTGGATTGAGCCCGGAATCGCAAACACCTCGCGGCCTTGTTCGCTCCCCAGGCGCGCGGTGATAAGTGCACCGCTGCGCTCGGCGGCCTCCACCACCAGCACGCCAAGCGCGAGTCCGCTCACGATGCGATTGCGAATCGGGAAATTTTCCGGCCGCGGCGCAGTACCGAGCGGAAATTCGGAAAGCAAGGCACCTTGTTCCGCTATGGCGTGCGCAAGCTCGCGATGCCGCGCCGGATAAACGCGATCAAGCCCCGTACCCATGACGGCGATCGTCGCTGCCCCAGACTCGAGTGCACCGCGGTGTGCCGCGGCATCGACACCGAGGGCCATACCGCTTGTGATCACGAGCCCGGCCTGGGCAAGCTCGTGCGCGAAGGCCCGGGCATTCTCGCGACCAGCGGCGGTGGCATTGCGCGAGCCGACCACCGCGAGTTGGGGAAGCGAGAGCACCGCTCGTTCCCCGATTACGAACAGGGCGACGGGTGGATCGGGAATCTCCCGCAGCAACCGCGGATAGTCCGCATCGAACCAAGTCAGCAGCTGGCGGCGGGGTTCATTGAACCAGGCGAGGTCGGTCGCCAGCTGTTTCTCGTCGGGTTCGGCGCGCAGTGCCGCAAGCGCCTGCGGCGCGTCGGCGAGCAAGCGCGCCAGCTGGCCGCGCGCCGATTCAAACAGCGCCTCAAGGGAGCCAAAATGATTGAGAAGCTCGAGGCGCCGGCGGGCGCCGATGCCGGGCACACGCAGAAACCGCAGCCACTGCGCCAGCGCAGGAGCACTCGCAGGCGCTCGGCCGGCGTCGTGCCCGTGCTCGCTCACGCGCCCGACCTAGGGGGTGACGACCGCGTCGTTCAGGTTCACCGGGCGGATCGAGTTCATGATCAGCCCGTAGCTCACCTTCTCGAAGGTCCGAAACACCATGAGCAGGCCCGACTGCTCATCGGGCAGCTTGTAGTCGCGCCGCCGGACCGGGTCGCGGTGAGTGCCGGCATTGCGCATGATCCGCAGCACATGTCCCTCTTCGATGCCTTCGCGCTCGCCAAGCGATAGTGTCACGACCGTAAATGAACCGATCTCCGAGATGGCGTTCGGTGTATTAATGATATAGCCACGCACCTTGTTTTTCGGTGCATGCGGGTAATAGTGCGGTAAACCGGCGATCTTGGGCGCAACCATCAAACGATCGGTCGGCAGGATCTCCTGGGCGACTTTCGTGACGATGAGCTTGGCCGGGTCGCCCGGCTCGAGCAGTTGCGCCTCGCCCAGATACTGTGCCTCGTAGGCGAGCAACTCATTGGTATCCGGATGGCGCAGCGCCTTGCCCTGGCGAACGATGAAGTAATACTCCTGCTCCGCATTGCGCTTCAGGCCGCGCGCGTAAAACTCGCTGTTATCGGCGAGCGCGATGCGGTCATCCAAACCGACTGTGACATAGCCGGCGTCATCGAGTTCGCGCTTGCCAACGATCATCGGTCGAGACAGAAACGGCGCAATCGCGTCCGGCGGGATGGTAGGAATTGCGGCTTCGAGTTCGCTAACGTGGATCCTTGGGCTGAGCTTGACGGTACGGCCGTCGCTTGGCGGAGTCACCGGTTCTGCTGGTACCCCTGGAACCGTTGGCTGCCCGGAATCGGGGCGCAGAAGCGCGAGCTCTGGCTTGCCATCCACCCAGCGCATAACGATCACGTCGCC
>DKBM01000071.1:0-8742 GCA_002451215.1 Proteobacteria bacterium UBA6900 | reverse complement strand
GTGCTCGAGGTCGATCAAACGCCGATCGGCAAAACACCGCGTTCCTGCCCGGCCACCTACGTCGGTTTGTGGGATGCGATCCGCAAGCTGTTCGCGGCCACCGGTGAAGCGCGACTGCGCGGCTACGGTCCGGCGCGATTCTCCTTCAACGTCGCCGGCGGCCGGTGCGATGCCTGCGAGGGTCAGGGCACCAGGACAATCGAGATGAGCTTCCTGCCGGACGTGGCGGTGGTGTGCGAGGCGTGTGGCGGCGCGCGCTTTAACGCGGAAACGCTTGCCGTGCGCTACAAGGATCGGACCATTGCCGACGTGCTGCGCATGAGCGTGGACGAAGCGGCCGAGTTTTTCGCAGCGCATGCTGCGATCCACCATGCACTGCACCTGCTTCAGGATGTGGGGCTTGGCTATCTCACCCTCGGCCAGCCAAGCCCGACGCTCTCGGGTGGCGAAGCGCAGCGCATCAAGCTGGTGACCGAGCTGGCGAAAGCGAAGGATCCTCTGCCTCGCCCTGCGCCTGGAAAAGGGAGATCGCGGGAGCGGCAACCGCGCCAATCGCTGTACGTGCTCGACGAGCCCACCGTCGGCTTGCACATGGCCGACGTCGACAAGCTCATCCGCGTGCTGCACCGGCTGGTCGACGCCGGCAACACGGTCGTGGTCATCGAGCACAACCTGGATGTCATTGCCGAGGCCGACTGGCTGATCGATCTCGGCCCGGAAGGGGGCACCGCGGGCGGCCGCATCGTTGCGCAAGGTCGGCCCGGGCAGCTGGCGCGCGCCGGGCGCCGCTCGCATACCGCGCGCTTTTTGAGGGATTTTCTGGGCGAGCGCAGGGCTTGAATCGTGGGTGGAAATCTGACGACAATCCAAATGCCGCGTACCTCGCGATACTGGCGAGGCAAGTCTTTGGAGGAAACACGGTGACGCAACGCTGTCTCGGCTCCACACCGCTTTGCCTGCTTTCCGTCATCATCGGCGCGGTTCTCGTTGCCGGCTGCGCCCAACCGCAACCGACCGCCAGCGGGCGGCTTGATCCGAAGCTCCAGCCCAGGTTCGTCAATTCCCTCCCCAACCCGATGGACAACGTGTTGGTCCCCGACACCACAACCTATCCCGGCACGGATTACTACCACGTGCGAATGGTGCAGGTACAACAGGATCTGGGACTGATCGATCCGGAAACGCGCAAGCCGCTGCGCACCACGGTCTGGGCATACGGCGCGGCGAACAGAACCGCTACCTACCCCGGCCCGACGATCATGGCGCATTCGACGCTTGCCACGAACCGCCAACCGGGCAAACCGGTGAAAGTGCGCTGGGAGAACGCGCTGCCTGAGCAGCACCTGTTGCCGGTCGACACGACGGTGCACTGCGGGCCGGATGCCAGGCAGCAGCATTCGCATTGCCGGCCATTCGTGCGCACCGTGACGCATCTGCACGGCGGGCACGTGCCCGATCACAGCGATGGCTACCCGGAAGCGTGGTTCTCGCCGGGCTTCAGGGAGAAAGGCCCGCTTTGGTCGCGCGAGGTCTACGACTATCCGAACGATCAGGAGGCGGCGACCCTGTGGTACCACGATCATGCCATGGGCATCACGCGTCTCAACGTGTATGCCGGACTCGCAGGCTTCTATCTCATTCGCGACGACAACGAACAACGCTTGCAGCGCGACGGCCGGCTCCCGGCGCCGGCCTACGACGTCCCGCTCGTCATCCAGGATCGCTCCTTCAGGCGCGACGGCTCGCTCTTCTATACAAGCGGCAAGGGCGAATTCGAGCAGCGGCCGGAAGAAGCGGAGAAGACGGCGGCAGCGCCGGGGGAGCGCCTGCCGCGCGATCCCATCACCGGACAACTGAGTTCGTCCATCGAGCCGGAGTTCTTCGGCGATACCATCCTGGTAAACGGCAAGGCCTGGCCGGTACTTGAGGTCGAGCCGCGCAAGTATCGGCTGCGCGTGCTGAACGGCTCGAACTCGCGCTTCTATCGACTGACACTCAGCTCCGGACAGGAATTTCAGCAGATCGGCTCGGATGGCGGCTTTCTGAATGCGCCGGTCGCGCGCCGCGAGCTGCTGCTCGCGCCCGCCGAGCGCGCCGATGTGATCGTCGATTTCGCCGACCCCAGGCTGGCCGGACAAACCATCGTCGTGCGCAATGACGCCAGGACACCGTTCCCGAACGGCCACGCCGTGGATCCTGCGACGACCGGGCAAGTCATGGCGTTCCGCGTCAGCAAGCCAATGTCCGCAACCGCCGACGCTACGTTGCCGGCCAGCCTGCGCGCGCCGCTGGCGAAACTGCCGGCGCCGCGTGCCCGCGTGCGCCAGTTACTGCTTGCCGAGATCAAGGATGAGTTCGGGCGGATCAAGACAATGCTCGGTACTGTCGAGCACGGGGCGCTCGGCTGGGACGCGCCGATCAGCGAGACGCCGCGGCGCAACGATGTTGAGATCTGGAGCGTCGTCAATGCCACCCCGGACGCGCACCCGGTGCACCTGCACATGGTCTTCTTCCAGGTACTGGACCGGCAGAAGTTCGATGCCGAGAAGTTCGAGGCCGGCAAACCGGCCACGCTACGGCTGACCGGCACGGCCATGGCGCCCCCTGCCGGGGAACGCGGCTGGAAAGACACCGTCATCATGCATCCGGGCGAGGTGACGCGCGTGATAGCCCGTTTTGACCTGCCGGGGCTTTACGTCTGGCACTGCCATATCCTCGAACATGAAGACCACGAGATGATGCGGCCGTACCGCGTGCTGCCCTAGCCTGCCCGGCCATCGCCGCCGGCCTGATTTCCCGGTGACTGGAAAGACGCAGGGTTGACCGGTATAAGAAGCAATCGGACCATGTCCATCAAACCCGCACCATGACCGACAGCAAGTCGCCGCTTATGAAGACCCTGCGCCGCTGGGCGTGGTCGCCGTTCGTGGTGCTACCACCGATCCTGCTGATAGTGGTGTTCTGGCCACGCGAGACGCCGCAACCGCCGATCTTCGACGCGCAGATGCATTACAACGTCGAGGTCAAACGCGTCTACAGCGTGAACGCCATCAGCGACGCCTTCGAGCGCCACAACGTGGTCGGGGCATTCGTTTCGAGCATCCCCAACGAGAACACCGATCTGCTTTGGGAGGCCAACAGCAACCGGGTACATCGCCTGTTCGTGCCCTACCGCACGCGCGACGATCGTGACGACTGGTTCAACAAGCCGGAGATTATTCCGTACATGGAAAACGCGCTCGCCTCCGGGCGCTACCAGGGCATCGGCGAGTTTCACCTTCCGCCGGGGCAGGCGTTCACGCCGGTACTTACGCGCCTGCTGGAACTGGCGATCGAGCACAACCTGCTGCTCAGCGTGCATGCCGATGACTATACGGTCAGGGATCTTTACGCATTCGACCCGCGACTACGCATCCTGTGGGCGCACGCCGGCATGACGGTGCGGCCCAGCAAAGTTGAAGAATTGCTGAAGAAGCATCGCACGCTGTGGGTGGAGCTTTCGCATCGCAACGTCGCGCCAGAGGGCAAGCTCGATCCGGCGTGGGAGGAACTGTTCCTGCACTATCCCGACCGTTTCCTGATCGGCACCGGGGCATATTCCAGCGAGTCCTGGTACTACTTCGGGCTCGGCCTGCGGTATACCCGAGCGTGGCTCGCGCAGCTGCCGCCGCACGTCTCCGAGCGCATTGCCTATCGCAACGCGCAGGAGCTGCTGAAGGCCCGCTACCTCCCGACCAGCCCGAAAACCGACTGACCGGTCAGGTCTCGCCGAAATCGGCGCTGAAGTCGAAGAACTGCAGACCCATGCCGTGGTCGGTCTGGCGCACCACCCGGGCGACGAAGGTGGTTTCCTTCGAACCCCAGAGGGTGCCGGGCAACGTGATAGTGACCATCGATCCGAGTGGCGGGCACTTGTCCCGCGGCAATACGACGAACGCGCCGCCCAGGCTCAGATCCTGCGTGTAAACCGTTACCGTGCCGATTTGCGGCACGGTAATTTCGGCCCTGAGCTGGATCAGGTGCCTCTGGTGCTGACGTCTTTCTTGTCCCATGTTGTTTTGCGGCCGATCCGTCGCTGACGCGGTCCCGTCGCCACGGCTCGCCCGCTCTCCCTCGCTGGTTGTTTTGGTTTGACTACTTTTGCTCGGACATCGCCTGAATGAAACGATCGGCCTCGGCAATCGAGAGATTCATGTCGCCGATTAGTCTAGCGATGTCGGATTCAATCGCCTTGCGATTGGTTCGCAGTGACGCGATCGCCCGCGCATTCAGGTTGTGCTTCAGGTACAGCACCCGGTCGTGAAATGCATTCAGCACCGGGTCGAGCTTGCGCTCGGCGCGCTTCATGGCCGCAATCATCTGCTGGTAGCGCGCCCGGGTGTCCTGCAGCTGGCGCTGGCTGTTGCGGCGCAACTCCGCGCTGGTGTACTGCTTGAGCTCGGCTTCCCATTCCGCGAACAGGTCCTTCGCCACGCGCTCCACGTCGGCAATCCGGCTGCGCACCTTGTCCGCCTGTGCCTGGCTGTCTTCGTACTCGCCCTTCAGCTTGCGGTACTGCTTCTCCAGATCACCACCCTGGTAATCCGTCACGGCGATGAACTGCTCGAGCGCCGATTCGAACTGCTTCTTGGCGTCCTGCTGCGCCTCGCGCGCATCCTCCACGTTGCTGACCAGCAGGTCGCGCTTTTCGTAGCCGAATTTCTCCATGGTGCCGTAGTAGACACTCTGGCATCCGGTCGTGAGCGCGATCAGCGTGAGCGCCAGCAGGCGCTGCGTGGCCGCGCGGCGGCAACGCATGAACACGGCGGGATTTGGAAAGGTGCCATCCATGGTCGGCATGACAGCGCCACTTTAGCGGCGCCCGGCGCGAATTTCCACGCCATCGGCTTTGGGCTGTCATTCGGCTCGTTTATGCTCTCCCCATGTCCGCCCCGGTTCTGCTACAGGTGGCTCACCTTGGCCGCACCTACACCGAGGGTGAGCGCACGCGCGCGGTATTGCATGACATCGGCTTCGAGGTTCACGCCGGCGAGTGCGTGGCGTTGCTCGGGCGCAGCGGATCAGGCAAGTCCACCCTGCTCAATCTTATCGCCGGCATCGACCGCCCCGATGCCGGCGATGTGACCATCGCGCAAACCCGGCTCACTCGGCTCTCCGAGCGCGAGCGCACGCTGTTCCGGCGCCGGCACATCGGCTTCGTCTACCAGTCCTACAACCTGATTCCGACGCTCAGCGTCGAGGAGAACCTGTTGCTGCCGCTGGAGCTGAACGGCTGGGAGCCGGAAAAGGCACGCGCGGCCGCCCAGCAGTTGCTTTCCGAGGTTGGCCTCGCGGAAAGGGGGGCGAGCTTTCCCGACCGGTTGTCCGGCGGCGAGCAACAGCGCGTGGCGATCGCACGCGCCCTGGTGCATGAACCGGCGCTGGTGCTTGCCGACGAGCCGACCGGCACGCTCGACGCCGAAACCGGTCGCAACGTGCTGGAGGTCTTCAACCGGTTGCTGCGCGCGCGTGGCAAGACGCTCCTTGTCGTCACTCACTCGAAAGAGGTCACACGCTTCGCCGACCGGGTGCTGACGCTGGAGGACGGCCACCTGCAGGCGCAGACCGCCGAGGTCGTATGGTGAGCCGGCTGGTCGGTGCGGCCACCGCCCGGCATTTTGCGCGTCACCCCTGGCAGTTTTTCCTTACCGTCATCGGCGTTGCCCTCGGCGTTGCGGTGGTCGTATCCGTCGATGTCGCGAACGACGCTGCCGCGCGCGCCTTCGCGCTGTCGAGCGAAACCGTCACGGGCCGCGCCACCCACCAGATCATCGGCGGACCCGGCGGCCTTGATGAGCGGCTGTATGTGCGCCTGCGCACGGAACTTGGCGTGCGCATGGCGGCCCCGGTGATCGAAGGCTACGCGAGCCTCAACGGCGAGACCCTGCATCTGCTCGGTGTCGACCCGCTTGCCGAGGCAGGCTTGCGCAGCCAACTGGCCGGACTGAAACCTGCGACAACCAGCCGGCTGCTCACCGAGCCCGCGACCGTGGCACTTGCGGACGTGACGGCCACGCGGCTCGGGCTGGTGCCGGGCTCGCGCATCGCCCTGCGCCTCGGGCCGCGTACGCCGCAGGTCACGATCGTTGCCGTGATGCCGACCAACCAGCAGAACCGCGCGCGCCTCGACGGGCTGCTGTTCGCCGATATCGCCACTGCNNACGATCGAGATTGTGCCGGCCGCCGCACGCAGTGAGGCGCTTGCCCAGATGACGCGCGCGTTTCGCATCAACCTCACTGCCATGAGCCTGCTCGCGCTGCTGGTCGGCATGTTCCTGATCTACAACACCATGACCTTCGCGGTACTGCAGCGCCGGCGCCTGCTCGGGCTGCTGCGGGCGCTCGGCGTCACTCGTCGCGAACTGTTTGCGCTGGTCTTGCGCGAGGGCTTGCTGGTTGGCGCGCTCGGCACCGCGTTCGGACTTCTCGCCGGGATTGCGCTTGGCTACGGGCTGATTCAGCTGGTGGCGCGCACCATCAACGATCACTACTTCGTTGTCAGCGTGGCGACACTCACGGTGGCCGCGTCGCCACTCGTCAAGGGAGCGGCACTCGGCATCCTTGCCTCGCTGGCTGCCGTGCTTATCCCGGCGCGCGAAGCCGCAGTGACCCCGCCGCGCCTGACGCTGACGCGCTCGGTACTGGAAGCACAGGCGCGCGCCGCGACACCACGCCTCGCGGCCGCCGGCGTGCTGCTCCTCGCCGTCGCGCTGATCGTGCTGTGGACGTCGCCGCGAGGACTGGTCACGGCGTTTGTGGCGCTGTTCTTCGCGCTGATCGGCATGACCCTGACGGCTCCGCTGCTGGTGCGCCTGGCGACCCGCGGCTCAAGCGCGATCATCGGCACGCGGCTCGGCCCGACCGCCCGGCTCGCACTGCGTGGCATCGATGCGGCACTTTCCCGCACCGGAGTTGCCATCGCGGCCCTGATGCTCGCCATCGCGACCACGATCGGCGTGGGCGTAATGATTGCGAGCTTTCGCGCGTCGGTGGCGAACTGGCTCGATACGACGCTGCGAGCCGACCTGTACGTGGCCACACCGAGCCTGCGCAGCACGCGCAATCCTGCGCACCTCGATCCGGGCTTCGTTTCGCGGGTGCCGGCACTCTCCGGCATTCGGCATGTCTCCTCCGCGCGCACGGTGGTGATTGAGTCGCGCACCGGGTTGAGCGACGTCATGGCGCTCGACATCCCGCGCTGGTTTGCCAGGCGCTTCACCCTGCTGCAGGGGAAACCCACGGAGGCGCTCGACGCGTTCTTTGAGGGGCGCGGGGTGCTCGTCACCGAGCCCTATGCCTATCGCCGCGGGGTCGGAGTCGGCGACAGCATCGAGCTGCGCACCGATCGCGGCCGCATGCAGCTCGCGATCGCCGGCGTGTTCCGCGACTACGCCACTGAGCAGGGTCAGGTGGTCATGATCCGCTCGCTGTACGACCGACTGTTCGATGATCCTCACGTGAGCACACTCGGTATCTGGCTTGACGACAACGCCGACCCGCAGATGGTCATTCGCGCGCTGCGCGCGCAGGTGCCCTCCGGAACGGAGGTATTGATCCGCTCGAACCGGGAGATTCGCGAACTGTCACTTGCCATTTTCGACCGCACCTTCACCATCACCAGCGTGCTGCGACTGCTCGCGGTGGTGGCGGCCGTCATCGGCATTCTTAGCGCGTTCATGGCGTTGTCGCTCGAGCGGGCGCACGAGCTCGCCGTGCTGCGTGCCGTGGGCTTTACCCCGGGGCAAATCCGCGCACTGGTGCTCAACCAGACCGGCGCCATGGGACTCCTCGCCGGTCTGCTCGCCATGCCGGTGGGTGCGGTGCTGGCGTGGCTCCTCATCCACGTCATCAATCGCCGCGCGTTCGGGTGGAGCATGGACGCGCTGCTTCCGGCACCTGTTTTTGCCGAGGGGCTGGTGCTGGCGCTGGCAGCCGCATTGCTGGCCGGCGTCTATCCGGCGATACGCATGAGCCGGGCGCGCCCGGCCGANNCCACCCGCGGAGCAATTCGATGTCGCACAGGCGCTCGGGGACGCTCCCTCGCAAGGCTTCGCGCGCGCGACGAAAACACGCGCGTTCCGCTTTCCCGCAGACCATGGACCGCACCCCGGGTATCGCAACGAGTGGTGGTACTTCACCGGCAATCTCACCACGGACGCCGGGCGGCGCTTCGGCTACGAGTTGTCACTGTTTCGCATTGCCTTGAGCCCCGACGCGAGCCCACGCGCCTCGGCGTGGGGCACCAATCAGGTGTACATGGCGCACTTCGCGCTGACCGACGTGGCCGCGGGCAAGTTTTACTTCTACGAGCGATTCGCGCGCGGCGCCGCGGGCCTTGCGGGCGCGCAGGCCGCGCCATTTGCGGTGTGGCTCGAGGACTGGCGCGTCGAGTCCGACCCGCGCGAAGCGCAAACCTGGCACCTCCGCGCGGCGGCGGGCGATGTCGCGATTGCGCTCGCGCTAACGCCGCGCAAGCCCGCAGTGCTGCAGGGCGAGCGCGGCTTGAGCCGCAAGAGCGCCGAGCCCGGCAATGCCTCTTATTACTACTCGCTGCCACGGCTCGCCAGCGACGGCACCATTACCATCGCCGGCGAAGCGCACCGCGTCGCGGGCACCTCCTGGCTCGACCGCGAATGGAGCACCAGCGCGCTTGGGCCAGATCAGGTCGGCTGGGACTGGTTTGCGCTGCAGCTTGCGGACGGG
>DKBM01000033.1:0-10676 GCA_002451215.1 Proteobacteria bacterium UBA6900 | reverse complement strand
GTGCGGTGCGCTCGCTTGCGCGCGCAGCGGGCCCAAATCGTCTTGGGCCAGACGATGCAGGGAGCACCAACAGTGGGGGATCGTGCGTGTGCAGATCGCCAAACGGAGTACCGTCGAGCGTCCGTGTGGTGCGGCGCGGGCCGGGCGCCGTTCGTCGCGTGCCGACCCAGGGTGCCGTGCCCTTTAGGTGCCGCCGCTCCCGGCCGTCACTTCCGCTTCACGTGCCAGGAAGAAGTCCAGATCGAACCCATAGAGTGTCACCTCCGCGGTGGCATCGTCGGCGAGCACACCCTCGAGCTTGCCGAGCTCTGTCGCTTTGGTGTAGTTCACCGGTAGCGTGGTGCCGCCATAACCAAGTGTGAAAGTCTGCAGGCTGGAATCGAGCGCCGAGACATCACCCTTCGCCTTCACCGTGATGGTTTTCAGAGGTTGCGTCGCGACGCTTTGAGCCGCGCAGGTGGGTGGCGTTGTGCTGTTGTCAATCGTCTGGCAGCGCACCTTGGTCTTCAGGCGATCAGCGGCGGCGCGCCCCAGTAGCGTGTCGAGGCCAATTTGGTCGGTAACACCAGCATACTGAACCGTGTAAGTACCGCCATCCACTGTCAGAACGAAGTGATCATAGCTCGCGTCGAGATCTGAAACATAACCAGACAGGCTCGTGCGGTATCCCACCGACAGCTTATCATCGGCATGCAGGGGCGAGAGTTTGAGCGTCACTTCACAGGGCGTCGTGGCAAAGTCAACGGTGAATTCCTTGAGGTCGGCGTCAAGCGCAACATGCTCGTGCGATCGCGCCACGAGATTGATCGCGCCGGTAATATCGACAGAACAAACCCCACTCGCACAGGCGAGCCGGTTTGGCCGGCTGGAGTTGTCATCATAATAGGAGACGAACTTGCATTGATCGGTGACTGGCTGGCCGTTCAAGGTTCGGCGCAGCGTCACGTCCTCGCCCAGCTCGACATGCAGACGGTTGTAGGGTCCCGCCTCGCACGTCGTGGTGTCGATGCGCTCGATAATCTGATCATGGCCGAGTTCGGCGGCATCGATCGCCAGCGGTTCGTGGATGATCTCGCACGTACGGCCACCCGTGTGTCGCAATTGCACCGTATTGATCGTGAACTCAACGCTGTCGTAGTCGCCGAGGTNNGCCGCCGCAAGCGTGGAGAAGAACCGTCGCACTCAACGCGGTCAGGACTGCTAGAAAGAGTTGGGGCATTCGCATTTGTTACCTCCTGGAAATACATCAGGTAGTAATGATGTGTAATTCTGTTGCAGACGAGGCGCGGGATGCAATTCTTGTTGGACGAACGGAAGCCCACTACGGAAATGACGGCAGCCCTCGCGTTCGAACATCCGGCATGGCACTCTGTCAGCCTCGAGTAAGAGCGGAGAAGGCTGGATATGAGGTGGGTTACCCGGGAACGGCCCAAGATCGATCGCATCGCCTGTCCCTGGCTGATCGCGCGATTCATCGACAAGCACGCCGAGTTTCTCTACGTTCCTGCGATGGACGTGATGAGAGTCGCGACGGAGCAGGGTGCCATTCCGTATGACGTGCCAGATGTGGAGTATGGACACGCTGGCGAGCTGTGCTCGTTTGACGCCTTCTTGAAGAAGCACAATCTCACCGATCCCGCGTTGCAGCGGCTGGCAGCAATCGTTCGCGGTGCCGACACAGGCCGACCCGAACTCACGCCCCAATCGCACGGGTTGCTGGCCATTTCGCTGGGACTGTCAAAGAACTTCGCCGATGACCACGAGATGTTGCGCTACGGCATGGTCATGTATGACGCCCTATATACCTGGTGCCAGAGCGGGAAAACGTCGGGGCATGGCGGCGGCTGAGTAGGGACTCCGCGGTCAGTGGCCGGGGCTGACAACTTGACGGACCCGGGCGCCGGGGGTTAACTGCATGGCTTGTCCCGGGCGGTCAATGCAGCTCGACCGCGAGGTCACTAGAAAGATGAGCCAGCCCTACCAGCACGCGCTCCCCGTCGGTACCCGCGTCGAGTCCTACGAGATTCGCGATGTATTGGGCGTGGGCGGCTTCGGCATTACCTATCGGGCCTTCGATCACAATCTGGAATGTGACGTTGCGATCAAGGAGTACTTGCCGAGTCAGTTCGCAGTGCGGCAGGGTGATTCCACGGTCACGCCCAAGACGGATGGCGATGCGCCGGCATACGAGTACGGCCTGAAGCGCTTTCTCGAGGAGGCGCGCACGCTCGCGAAGTTCCGGGAGTCGCACATCGTGAGGGTGGTGCGCTACCTGGAAGCGCACCACACGGCCTACCTGGTGATGGACTACGAGGCGGGAGAGCCGCTCAGCGCTATCCTCTCGCGCGAAATGCACCTCGACGAGGCGCGTATCACCGCGATCGTGGTTCCGATCCTTGAGGGTCTGCGGGTCGTGCATGCAAAGAATATTCTGCATCGCGATATCAAACCGGCAAACATTTGTTTGCGGCGCGACGGCACGCCGGTGCTGCTCGATTTCGGTTCTGCCCGGCAGGCGCTCGAGCAGAAGTCGCAGGTACTCACCGGAGTCGTGACGCCGGGGTACGCGCCGATCGAGCAGTATTTCTCCGATGGTCGACAGGGCCCTTGGACCGACATTTACGCCATCGGGGCGACGATGTATCACTGCGCCATCGGAGTCGCGCCGGTAGTGGCCACCGAGCGCCTTGCGCTCATCCAGGACAAGGAGGCAGATCCCGTGGCGCGCGCCGCCGATCTGCTGCGCAATCGCTTCAGCGTTCATTTTCTCGAGGCGCTGGTGGCGATGATGAAACCCAATGCGAAGGATCGGCCGCAAACGGTCGATGAGGCGCTTGTGTGTCTGAAGGAGGGTGGCAAGTCGTCCGGACAGCCTGCGTTGAGAGGGGGCGCGACGACAGGGATCGGTCACGGTCCCGCTTGGGAACCGGGGTTGCTGCAAGGTTTTGAAACCACGTTGGAGCCCCATGTCGGCCCGATCATGGCGAAGTCACTGGTGAGCAAGGCGGCCACGAAGACACAGAACGTGGAGGAGCTTTCGAGGCTGCTCGCCGACTTTCTACCGACCGAGCAGGCAAAGACCGCGTTCCTTGGCCGCACGCGTAACCTGACGCAGCGCAAGACGGTGGAGGCGGCCCCGGCCATGGTTCCGTCCCCGCCCCTGAATTCCACCGCACCGCAGCCGGGCGCCAGGGTGAGCGAGCCTATCACCACCCCGGCGGTAGATGGCGAACAACAGCGGCGCGCCACCGAGGCGTTGGCCGTCTACCTGGGACCTTTCGCCCGGGTCCTGGTGAAAAATGCTGCCCGCCGCGCAGCGGACGCGAGCGAGTTCTTCCGATTGTTGGGCGAGGAAATTGCTGACGACAAGCAGCGTGAGGCATTCCTGCGAGCCATGGAGCGTGGGCGGGCGATGGCCGGAAATTGACCATCCGGGGTGGCATCAGGCGTCGTGTCCGTGCATGCCCTACCCATGTAGCGGCTCTCCCGTTAGGATGGTACGGGGAACAGTACATAACAAACGGGGCGGCTGTCAGTCAGCCTCAAACGGTGGGGGATACGCAATGACGGCGCCCANNCTGAAGACTGTCACGATAAGCCTTATTGGCTTCACTCGGGCCTACACCCAGCTACCTAACTGTTCCTGAAATACGAAGGGCAAGTAGTACGCTGCCGTCGATCTACCAAGAAGAAACGGAGACTGGAGGGGTATTATGAAACTTGTCGTTAAATTCAATCTCGTGCTGATTGCAGTGCTGGCGCTTGGTCTGGTGCTAATCGGATCGCTGTCATACCGGATCCTGCAACAGAATGCGCGCAATGAGATCGTGGAGCGAGCCGGTATGATGATGGAAGCGGCGCTTGCGGTACGCAGCTACACGGTTAGCGAGATCCGCCCCTTGCTTGCCCTGCAGACGAAGACCACCTTCCTGCCGCAGACGGTGCCAGCCTATGCAGCGACTCAGGCATTCGCCAAGCTGCGCAAGACGCATCAGGAGTACACATACAAGGAAGCGACACTGAACCCAACCAACCCGCGCGACCGTGCCGCCGATTGGGAGGCCGATATCATCCAGGAGTTCCGCAATCGTGGCGAGACCAAGGAGCTTATCGGTGTGCGCGAGACACCCACAGGTGCGACGCTCTATCTTGCACGTCCGATCAAGATCACCGATGGCGGCTGTCTGGTGTGCCATAGCACCGTCGAGGCGGCGCCCAAGACCATGTTGGCGCTCTACGGTGAGGCCAACGGTTTCGGCTGGAAGCTTAACGAGATCGTCGGCGCTCAGGTTGTTTCCGTGCCAATGTCGGTTCCGATCGCGCAAGCGGAGCGGGCGTTCCAGACATTCATGGGGTCGCTGGTTGGCGTTTTTCTCCTGATCATCGTGGTGCTGAACATCATGCTGCGGCTAATCGTTATCAACCCGGTGACCCGCATGTCGCATATTGCCGACGAGGTAAGTCGTGGGCAGATGGATGCGCCGGAATTTTCCGAGAAGGGCAACGACGAGATCGGCTTGCTCGGCGCCTCATTTAACCGCATGCGCCGCAGTCTCGAGAAGGCCATGAAGATGTTAGGCGAGTAGGGCACGCGCCCCGAATCGTGGACGACCGGCACATTCGCACCTGGCTGTGCAGCGTTGTCTTCACGGACATCGCGCGTTACACGCAGCAGCCCGTCGATCGGCAGATCGAACTCAAAGCCCTGCTCGAGGGTTACATCGCGCACGCCGTTTCACGCGTTGCTCCGGAGAATCGCATCATTGTCGATACTGGGGATGGGGCGGCATTGTGCTTTCTCGGCGACCCGGAAGAGGCATTGATCGCGTCGCTCGGACTGCGGGATGTGCTGCGCGAAGCCGCGCACGAGAGCGGAGCAGGTTTGCAGGTCCGGATTGGGGTGAATCTCGGTCCTATCAAGGTTGTGAAGAGTCTGAACGGGCAGCTCAATCCGCTCGGCGATGGCATCAACAAGGCGCAGCGCGTGATGAGTTTCGCCCAGCCCAATCAGATTCTGGTGTCGCGCTCTTTCTACGATGTGATCGCCTGCCTGTCGGAGGAGTACGGCAGGCTCTTCCACTATCTCGGCATGCAGAAGGACAAGCATGGTCAGGAGCACCCAGTTTATGAGGTCGTGGTACCGGGCGAGATCGACACTCAGACGCGAGTGTTGTTGACGCGCGTTATCGAGCCTGAAAGCAGCCTCGAGGTGGCGCTCGCCACCGGCTGGGACCCCGAAGTGCTGGAGGCCGTAAGTGCGGAACTTGCGGGTTACATCGGCCCGCTCGCCCGGGTCATCGTCAAGAAGGCCGTGAAGCGTGCCTCAAACATGGAGGAGTTGCGACGCCTGTTGGCCGATTCGATTCCGCTGGAGGAGGGGAAACGCGCGTTCATGTCGAGCGCAGGCCAACCGGATGAATCAGGAACCGACATCCACCCTCCCGCCGGGAGGGAGGAGGCGAAAGCCCTGGTAACTGCGGGCGGGACTCCGCTGCCCTCCACTGACGTAGCGGCGTTGGCCGAGATCGAAGTTTGTCTGGCCGGAGCGCTCGGGCCCGTCGCGCGTGTGCTGGTAAGGCGCTTCGCGAAGCAAACCGGTGATCTCGATCTCCTGTGTCGGCAACTTGCCGACGAGATTAGCTCCTCGGATCAACGCAAGAAATTTCTGGTCGCGGTAGACAAGCACTTGAAGCGCGTTTGAGGATTGCCGCAAACTCAATGCGGTTCGGAAATCCCGTTGTCTTGGCGCTGCACTTCTCATGATCCCCCCTGAAACGCCTGCCGGTCCGCGCGACCGTCGGCTGCTGCTGACGACCGCATTCGTGCGGGCCTTTGCCACCGGCCTTATCGGTGTGCTGCTTGGCCTCTATCTCGCGCGGCGCGGGTTCGCGGCACGCGACATCGGAATTGTCATTGGTGCCGGACTGAGCGGCGCGGCGTTATCGGCGCTCATCGTCACGTTCCTCGGGGACAAATTTGGCCGGCGCCGTGCGCTGATTCTGCTGACATTGCTCGCCGGGACGGGTGGCGCGGCGCTGATGCTAAGTGCAGGCATTGCCGCGGCCAGCGCTGCGGCATTCCTCGGGATGGTGAACGGAATGGGCCGCGACCGTGGGGCCCAGCTCGTGCTTGAGCAGGCGATTCTGCCCGGTACGGGTGCGGCCGGAGATCGAACCCGTGCGTTTGCCTGGTACAACGTAATGCAGGACGTCGGACATGCGTTAGGCGGACTGGCTGCGGCGTTACCCGCGCTGTTGCAGTCGACATTTGGCGTTGAGGAGGTGGCGGCGTTCCAAAGTGTGTTCGGACTGTACGTGGCACTGATGGCGCTACAGGCACTTCTGTACATGGCGCTCTCNNCGCCGAATTGTCCTGCGAATCTCCGGACTGTTTGCGATCGACAGCATAGCCGGTGGGTTTCTCGGCACCGCACTCATCGCCTATTTCTTCTTCGAGCGTTTTGGGGCGGGGGAGACGGCAATTGCGTTACTGTTTTTCCTGGCGCGCAGCGCCAACGCGATCTCGCATTTTGGTGCCGCCTGGCTGGCCCGGCGCATCGGGCTGGTCAACACCATGGTGTTCACGCATATCCCGTCCAGCCTGATGCTCATTGCGGTGGCATTTGCGCCATCGTTCTCGTTGGCCGCCGGGTTGTTCCTTCTCCGGGAACTGCTGGTCGAGATGGACGTGCCGACCCGCCAGTCATATGTCATGGCGGTGGTCCGTCCCGAGGAGCGCACCTGGGCATCGGGGATTACGAGCCTCGTGCGCATGGGAGGCTGGGCGGTGGGACCATTTGTAGCCGGGTTTCTCATGCAGGGTGTCGCACTCGCAACGCCGCTTATGATCGGCGCGGGAATGAAGATCGTGTACGACCTAATGCTGTGGAAGTCCTTTCGTGACCTCAAGCCGCCGGAAGAAAGCTAGTCGCCGAACGAGCCCCAGTCTTCGGGCGATATACCAAAGACTGCTGCGCACCTACGGGGCGCAGCACTGGTGGCCGGGCGACTCCCGCTTCGAGATCATGGTGGGTGCGGTGCTCACGCAGAACACGGCGTGGACGAATGTCGAGCGCGCGATCGCCAATCTCAAACACGCGCGAGCGCTCACGCCCGAGGCGATCGTTCGCGCGCCTCCTGGGCGTCTTGCGCAATGGCTGAAGCCTTCCGGCTATTTCAACGTGAAGGCCAGGCGCTTGAAGAACATGTGCCAGTGGATGGTGGAGCAGGGCGGAGTAGGCGCGCTGGCACGCCGGAACACCCATGACCTGCGTGCGGCGCTCATTGCAGTGCATGGCATTGGCCCCGAGACTGCCGATGACATCGCGCTATATGCGTTCGATCGTCCGGTGTTTGTGATCGACGCCTATACGCGACGCTTTTTTGCGCGACTTGGCGTGATCAAAGGCGACGAGGGTTATGAGACCCTGCGACATATGTTCGAGGATGAGCTTGGGGCGGATGCTCAGGTGTTTAACGAGTACCACGCGCTGATCGTTCGGCACGGAAAGGATGTCTGTCGTATGCGGCCGCGTTGCGACGCGTGCCGCTTCGCCGGGATATGTCCCGCGGCAGGCACTGCTCAACGCTAGCCATGGCTCGCGCAATGGCGCAATTCGCAGCCTTTCCCGGGGCTAGTTCGCAGAGTGCTTAGAGGCACCGGCAGTAGTTGGCAGTTGGCAGGGGCGACGAGGGCTCTATTTCAAGATCAATTCTATGTGAGAAAGAATAGGTAACATATTGTAGTGAAAGGATAAGTGCGTTCGATTAGTAGGATTGGTTTCAGCGCGGATTCTCAGTCGGCCGGCGTTGGTTGATTCGATTAGCCTGGCGGTTTCCCGCTACAGCTTGCGCTCCGCGGGGCTCTTAACGTCGCTCACATCAGCGTCGATTCGCCCCCGGGGTGCGGCAGAACCGACGGATCCCGAAGGCAGCTACGTGAGCCACTGAAACAACAAGCAGGGCGGCCTTGAGGGCTGCGGTTTGGGTGCAACGCTTCGACACGGCGACGACTGGCGAACGGGCAGATAGAACGCTCGGCCCACCGGTCTCGCTTGGCCACGGCAAGGCTGGAGATCTGGACCACAAAGCGGTTGCGCTGGCGCTGAGCTCGTCCTTCCCTTAGGTGCGAAAACGGGACGGGCCGCCGTCGTGTGTCGCGGGGCGCCGGGACGCATTGCCATAGAGATGCGGTTCGGGGAGACTTTCGGCTCGCATGAGCATCGCCGAGCTGTTGGTCCCCGATTTCGCGCTGATTGCGCTCGGCTTCCTGTTACGCCGCTACGCCGGATTCGCCGACGAATTCTGGCGCGGGCTGGAACGCTTCGTCTACTACATTTTGTTTCCAGCCCTGCTTTTCGGTGCGCTTGCGCGTGGGGGCATTAGGTTCGGCGCGGCAGGCGGACTGATCGCGACAGCGCTCATCTTCACGTCCGCCGGCATCGTGCTCGGCTATCTTGCAAAGCCGTTGTTTTCGCCACCGAAGATGGTGTTTGCGTCGGGGTTTCAGTGCGCGTTTCGTTTTAATTCCTACGTCGGGCTTGCGATCCTCGGCACCATGCATGGGCTCGATGGAATCGCAGTATTCGGGCTGCTGGTCGGTGTGATGATTCCAGTCGCCAACGTTGTTGCAGTGTGGGCACTCGCGCATCACGGTGATGGGAGATTGTGGGGTGAACTGGCGCGCAATCCGCTGATCGTTTCCACGCTGGCCGGCATTGCATGGGCATTGTTTGGACTGCCGGTGCCAACCATCGCGAGCACGACCCTGCATTTCCTCGGGGAGGCCGCGCTGCCCATCGGTCTCATCGCGGTGGGCGCGGGCCTGCACCTCGAGGCACTGACGGAGCGAAAGCGGCTGATGAGTTATCTTGTGGCGGTCAAGCTTCTCGCAGTGCCGGCCGTGGGATATGTCACGGCACGGACATTTGGTCTGACTGGCGTCTATTTCGACTCTGCGCTTGTGCTCGCCGCACTGCCGACAGCGTCGTCGGCATACATTCTCGCCACGCAGATGAAGGGCGATGGGCGCCTGGTTGCGTCGGTGATTGCGCTCAATATCGTCGCGGCGATTGTCACGCTTCCTTTCTGGCTTGCGATGCGCGCCGGGACCTAGCCACCCCGCAAATTCACGCGTCAGCAGCGAATTGGGCTATATTTTCAGGAAGGCGCTGCCTGGACCCACATCAAAGAGCGAGGACCCGGATGATCCGCTTCATTAACTGTTTCCGTCGCCGTGCGGACGTTAGTCCCGAGGAATTTCGTCGCCACTGGAACGATCCGCAGTTCGCTGCACTTGTCGAGCGAATCGTCAAGGCAACGGGTGCCAAGCGTTCGACCCGCAACCTGAGCCTCCAGCTGCCGGACATCAACGAGCGCCTCATGCAGGAGCGTGGGCAGGAAGAACCTTTCGATGCAGTACTGGAGTACTGGTGGGACAACGCCCGCGACCTCATGGCTGCCCTGGGATCACCCGAGGGTGAGAAACTTCTGGCAGAAATGCGGCGCTTGCAGGAATCCTTCGTCGATTTTCCCCGCTCGCGCGCATTCTTCACCGAGGCAAATTGAGCAACCGCGTCACGGCACACGGACGTACCGGCAGTAAGTCTCGCGGATGAACAGCGTCGCCGTGAAGCCGATCAGTACAGAGCCGAACAGTACGTAAAGCCCGACGCGGTAGTCTGAAGCGTGAAGCGCGCCGCCGGGGCCACCGGCCGCGGTGCGATCGAGCGCGTATCCTACCAGGGGTTGCAGGATGCCCGCGCCGAGAAAAGCGCCGGTGTTGGCGACGCTGGTCGCCATGCCGGAAAGCGCATGCGGGTTGACCTCCTTTACGCATGCCCAGCTGAGCGTGAATGCTGCGGCAGAGACGCCCATGATGAAGAACAAAGCGTAAGACAGGCCACCAGCCAGGGGCATTTGCCCGAGCAGTGGCAGCCAGCTCGCGACATACACGAGGGCCGCGCCGATAACTACCGGTCGGCGTCGTCCGATGCGATCCGACAGGGTGCCGAGACTGAGTGCTCCCAGCGCAAAACCGGCGAGCAGGAGACTGGTGTGCGCCGTCGCGACCGCGCGGGACATGCCATAGGCGTCGCGCAGGAAAGGCACGGCCCAAAGGCCGGCAAATGCAAAGAACGCGCCGGCCAGGCCCAGGTTTACCCAGAAACCTGGCCAGGTGGCGCGGTTGCGCAGCACCGTTACCAGTCCGTGCCACCAGTGGCCCTCGTGGGCCGCGTGTGCCTCCTCGCCATGCAACTCACGCAGGCTCGGGAGTCCCGCTGCGCCTGGGTGATCGCGGATTAGCCACCAGCTGCCGGCGGCGAGCGCCAGCGTGACCGCACCCACGATTTCGAACACCGTGCGCCAGCTCAAGAGGCCGAGCAGCCAGGCAAGTGGTGCGGCACCCAGGATGGCGCCTATGTTGCCGAGCAGGATACCAAGACCGGTGGTGGTCCCGAATTGACGCTCATGAAACCACTGGGCGTTTAGCTTGAGCATCGCGATGAAAGTGACCGAGACGCCAAGCCCCACCAGCAGGCGCCCAAGAGAGGCGAGTGCGAGCGTGTCAGCCGTACCGAACAGGAAAGAGCCGATGCCGGCGATGATACCGCCAAGCGTAAGGATGCGGCGCGGCCCAAGAGTGTCGACCAGCACACCGGTGGGGATCTGCATGAA
>DKBM01000113.1:0-2833 GCA_002451215.1 Proteobacteria bacterium UBA6900 | reverse complement strand
CAATTTTCTCAGCCCGACGCATCTATCCGACCGGTTTTTCACGCTCATGGTATTTGCGCACATCGTGGTACCGCTCTTCCTGTTATTGGTGATGTGGATTCACATCCTGCGAATGAGCGATGCCCGCATCAACCCGCCCAAGGGGCTCGCGATCGGCACCGGCGCGACGTTGCTCGTGTTGTCACTCGTGTTCCCGGCGGTCAGCCAGGACCCCGCCAATCTCGCCACGGTTCCAGCCACCGTGCAGCTCGACTGGTACTACCTCAATCTCTATCCGCTGTTCGACTATGTTCCGCGCCCGGTGATGTGGGTGCTCACGGTCGGCTTTTCCACCTTCCTGCTGCTGTTGCCGTGGCTGCCGCCGCGCCGGCGGGCTGCGGCCGCGCTCGTGGACCTCGGCAACTGCAACGGTTGCGCGCGCTGCGCCGCCGACTGCCCCTTCAATGCCATTACGATGCGTCCTCGCAGCGACAGCCTGCCCTACGAGCAGGAGGCGGTCGTCGAAAACGATCTGTGCGTGGCGTGCGGAATCTGCGCGGGTGCCTGTCCGACCGCCACCCCGTTCCGTCGGCGCAGTGCGCTGGTGCCCGGAATCGACCTGCCACAGTTGCCGGTGCGAGAGTTGCGCGAGCGCACCCTCGCCGCCACAGCGGCGCTCGCGGGCCCGGCACGCGTGCTGGTGTACGGCTGCGCCCACGGCACGCGGCTCGCGGCGCTTCAGCAACCGGGAGTGGCAACTGTGGAGCTCAGTTGTATCGCGGCACTGCCTCCGTCATTCATCGATTTTGTTTTGAGCGGCGGACATGCCGATGGCGTGTTCCTCACCGGTTGTCGCGAAGGCGACTGCCACCACCGCCAGGGCATCGAGTGGACGCGCCAGCGCCTGGCCGGCGAGCGCGACCCGTTCCTGCGCGCACGCGTGCCGCGCGAGCGCGTGCACAGCTGCTGGTCAGGATTGGCGCGCACCACGGTTGCTGTGCGCCAGCTCACCGCGTTTCGCGAGCGCCTTGCCGCGCTGGCACCGACTGAGCGCGGCGTGCCTGCCGCGCGCGAGGAAGCAGGCCATGCCTAGTCCGCTCGCCTGGGCCGGCCAGATAGTCGCCTACGCCGCCTTCGGTGTAGGAATTGGCTACCTGTCGCTCTATCCCGCCTACACACACCGTGATCCCGAACAGGCGCAGATCAAGCTCTCCTTCGCGCACGCCGGCGTGCACAAGGAGGACTGCCGGCGGCTCAGCTACGAAGAGATTTCAAAGATGCCGCCCGGGCAACGCCGGCCCCATGATTGCTCGCGTGAGCGCGTGCCCGTTACTGTCGAGCTTGAAGTCGACGGACAAGTACTTTACGCGGCGACGCTACCGCCCACCGGGCACGCGCGTGATGGCGTGTCGGTGGCCTATCAGCGTTTCATGGTTGCAGCCGGCCGGCACGAGTTGATCGCGCGCCTGCGTGACAGCAAGCGCGCGGAAGGTTTCGACTACGAGCATCGCGCGCAGATCGAGCTCGCGCCGCGCCAAAATCTTGCCATTGAGTTCCGCGCCGACAAGGGCGGATTTCTCATCCACTAGGGGGAGCACGGACATGGCACTGATCGACTGGCGCGAGGAGTTCAGCGTGGGTGTGGTTGCCGTTGACCACGAACACCGGGAGCTGATCGCGCTCATCAACGAGGCGCATGCCAGTGTCGGTGCGGCCGGGGATGATGGTGTGTCAGCATTTCTTGGCGAAATCTACGCCAGGATCGCCGCCCATTTTGCGCTCGAGGAGCGGATCATGCGCGAGCGTCACTATGACCAGTTTGCCGCGCACAAGGCCGATCACGAGCATTTACTCGACGACTTGCGCGACATGATGGATGAGTATGAACACGCGCGGCGCTACGATGACGCGCGCCTTGCCGAGCGGCTGGTCGAGTGGTTCGGCAATCATTTCAAAACGCACGACGCGCGGCTGCACAAGCACCTGCCGCACTGATCAGGCCGCTAGGGTGTCGACGGGGCGACAAGAAGATTAATGAGTTGAAAAGCGCCGAGCGCAAGCACAAGCAGCAGCACAAAAAAAATCAGCGTACGATGTTCGAAGCGGCTGCCCCGTCGCACCTCAAACCACTCAAGCAGGCGATCGGCAGCCAAGTAGGCCAGGATTCCGACAACAGTGAAAGCGATCATCTCCACGGCAGGTGTCCTCCTCGTATCCGGCAATCCTAACCCACGCCGGATAATTGTTTCGCACGCAGTCGACTTTGATGCAGGTCAAGGTTGCTGTGGCTGGTGTCTGGCTTGCTAGGGAGCCCCGGTACGCCCGGCTTGCCATGACATCAGCCCCGTCCCGCGAACGGGCGGCAGCGATACGCCGGCCCGGTTTCTGGCGCCGCCTCGCGGTCGCCGGCCTGCTGCTTTGCGCAGCGGGCCATGCGGCGGCAAGCGATCTCGCTGAACGCTATCCCCAGGTACGGGAGTTCTTTCCCAGCGCCGATCGATTTGGCTCATTTTCGGGAGACCCGCGTGCGGCGCCCGTTTACGCCGGCAATCGGCTGATCGGTTACATCTTCCTCACCAAGGACATGGTGCGCATCCCGGCCTACTCGGGACGGCCAATTAACAATCTGATTGGCCTCGACATGGCCGGACGAATCGTCGGCGCCGTGATTGTCGAGCATGAGGAGCCGATTTTGCAGGCTGGCGTATCGGAAGCGGATCTCAAGCGCTTCGTCGATCAGTACACCGGCAAGAACGCTCTCGACAAGATCATCGTCGGCGGCGTACGCGCGGGATCCGTGACGATCGATGCCATCAGCGGCGCAACCATTACCATGATGGTGGAGAACGCGACC
>DKBM01000073.1:0-8564 GCA_002451215.1 Proteobacteria bacterium UBA6900 | reverse complement strand
GGGCGCTGAACGTCAGGTGCTGTGTTCGCTGGGAATCTCTTCTTTTGGTTGCGGGGCGGGGCGGATGCGTGCCAGCTCCACCGCCGTTCCGCGCGTGCGCAGAATCTCGACCACATAGCCGTGCAGCATGAGGCTGGTGCCGGGTTCGGGGAGGTCTTCGAGATATTCGATGATCCAGCCGTTCAGTGTTCGTGATTCCTCGAGAGGCAGGTTCCATCCGAGGGTACGATTGAGGTCACGCAGGCCGATCGTGCCGCGTACCAGGAAACTGCCGTCCGGCTGGGGCTGCACATCGTCGCGCTGCCCGAGTGCACGTGCGGTGAAGTCACCGACAATTTCCTCGAGGATTTCGTCGAGTGTTACCAAACCCTGGATGTCGCCGTATTCGTCGACCACCAGACCCACGCGCCGCTTCACTTTCTGGAAGTTGAGCAGTTGCGTGTTGAGCGGAGTGCCTGAGGGAATGAAGTAGGGCTCGATCAGTGCCTCGGTGAGCGACTCGAGATCAAGGCGCTGTTCACGGACCAAATTGAGCACACGACGGACGTGCAGCATACCGACCACGTTGTCGAGACTGCGACGGTAGGCCGGAAGTCGCGTGAAACGTGTGGTAGTGAGCGCGGAGACGATCTCGTTCCACTCTGCATCCAGATCGATGCCGACAATTTTGTTGCGCGGGACCATGACGTCATCGACGCGCAGTTTTTCCAGCTCGAGAATGGCGAGCAGCATTTCCTGGTGCGACTCCGGGATCAGCACGTCCGCCTCGCGCACCAGCGCTTTCAGCTCCTCGGCGGTGACCTCCGTCGGCGTCTTGGCGAGAACAGATACTCCGATCAGGCGTAGCAGCAAATTGCCGAGCGTATTGACGAGCCAGACCATCGGGTAGAGCGCGAGTAGCAACGGGCGCAGCACATAAGCCGCGGGGTAGGCAAGTCGCTCAGGTTGCAGTGCGGCATATGTCTTGGGCGCGACTTCTGCGAAGACCAATACGACGAAGGTGAGCAGGAAGGCGGCGATAGCGACGGCCCCCTCACCATAGATCTCCAGTGCGAGCAGAGTGGCGAACGATGAGGCCGCAATATTGGCGAAATTGTTACCGACCAGAATCACGCCCAGCAGCCGGTCTGGTCGCGCAAGCAACTTGGCGGCAAGGCGCGCGCCGCGGTGACCGCTCTCCGCCAGGTGGCGCAGTCGGTAGCGGTTGATTGTCATCAGGGCGATTTCGGCGCCGGAAAAGAACGCCGAAAGCAGGATCAGGCAAACAAGCGCGCCAATTAGCGCGCCGGTGGAGAGATTGAACAACCTGTGGCTACCTCCGCAGGAGCGGGCTTCGATTCTAGCACCTGCCGCGCGCGGAGCGCGCGGCCGGGCGAGTCAGGGTTGTCTGGGCGTTCAGCCGCCTCTACCCGCGCAACCGAATGCGGACGGCGCCGGTCGGAGTGGCGCTGGCGCCGCGACAGGAATCTGGTACCGGTCCGTCGATGCGTGCGACCGAGTTGATTCGTAGCACCAATGGCCGGACTGGCGACTTCTAGGTGAGGGAGACGAACCGTTGCGCGGTCGGGTCGTAGCGCAGGAGTTCACCGCCGTCCATATCGAAGTACCAGCCGTGCAGCTGCAGGTCGCCGTTCCGAACGCGTTCGGCGACCCACGGAAAGCTCAACAGATTCTCGAGCGAGATGCGCACTGCATCCTGCTCGCATTGGCGAGCCGCAGCATCGGACAGCGGATCCAGGCCTGCTTGCAGAGTGGTGTCCCGCGCCTTGGTGGCAATGGTCATCCAGGGTTGTATGAACTGGCTGGATTCGCCGGTGCCTATGGCGTCGTGGAGCAGCGCGCGGATGCCCCCGCAGCGCGCGTGCCCGAGCACGATGACGTGGCGTACCCCAAGGCCGCGCACGGCGAATTCTAACGCCGCGCTGGTACCGTGGTAGTGGCCACCGGACTCATTGGGTGGAACGAGATTCGCGACATTGCGTACGACGAACAAATCGCCAGGATCGCAATCCGTAATGATAGCGGGATCGACGCGCGCATCGCAGCACGCAATGACCATGATTCGAGGTGACTGGCCCTCGCGCGTCAAGCGCTGGTACAAGCCGTCCTCGGTGTGGAAATGCTCGTGCCGGAATCGCTTGAATCCGTCTACGAGCTTTAGGATCTCGTCGTCAAGCAAGGTTCGGCCCGTCGCCAAGCAACCACGCCCGGGAGTGGCGCATCGGTTCCCGGGTTGCACCATAGGGGTAGCCATCCGGCAAACGCGAAGGCCGGGCGCCACGGCACGTACACGAGATCTTCATCAGGCGCTACGCACCACCAGAACCGCGCAGGGCGTTTGGTTCAGGACTCGCTCAGTCGTGCTGCCGAGCAGCGCCCGTTCCAATCCTGTTCGTCCATGACTACCGATTATGATCAGGTCAGAATTCCTCTCCTTGGCGACGTCGACAATCATCGCGTCCGCTCGACCCTCGGGTAGTCTGGTTTCCGTCACGACGCCCTCTTTCTTCATGAACGATGCTATGCGGTTAACCGCCAGGCGGGCCTCCTCGCGGCGTTGGTCGCTGTGGCTGGGTAGGGTGACTGAGACGACCGATACAGGCGTGTTGCAGAATTTGGCCAGATTACAGGCGGCAGCCGCGGCTGCATCGCCGAAACGTGAACCGTCGGACGCAACCACGAAATGTCTCCCAACCAGCTCCGAGGTCCGCGGAACCACCAGCACGTTGCAGTGTGCGTGGCCTATAACCTGCGCGGTGACATCACCGAGCATCAAACGAGCCAGGCCGTGCCGGCTTCGACGGCCCATGATGATTAGATCAGCCTGCATCCGTTCGGCCTGTCTGATGATCTCTTCGTGAAGCTCGCCGGCCTGGGTTGCCTCGGTTTCGCATGCGACCCCGCTGGCGTCTGCCTCCTTTTGAACCTGATCGAGGTGTGAGCGCGCCGCATCAAGTTCGCGACCCACGAGCTGTTCGCCCATGGCGTAAAGCTCTGCGTTACCTCCGGGAATGGCACTTACGACGCGCACGCGAGCGCCGCACTGTTGTGCCATGCCGATCGCCGCCCGCACGGCCCCCATGCTGTACTCGGAGCCATCACTGGCAACCAGGAAACGCTCGAAGCGGCCAATCGGGGATAGCTGCGGGCTCGCCGGAACCGCGACGCTTGGGGAAACGGCCGTCGGGACGGGGGTGGCCAGCTCGAGCCGATGCAACCTGATGCCACGCCAGAGCGCGGCGAAGATGATTGCTGCGCCCGCCGCCAGTGCACCGATCAGGATAATGAAGCTGACATTCTTCAGGCCCGTCGCCAGGTGCGGATGCAAGGGCGAGAGAATCTCAAGCTCGGCCAGGTACACGGGAATAACGATGGCGCGTGAAAACAGTACCAGCACCATAATGACGCCCATAACGAGCTTGATAACGTGCGGTGTTACGTAGGTGGTTCCGATTGCTCCGAGCTGGATCCCGAACAACGAACCGGCGAGGATGATCATCGCCAGGCGAATATCGACCAGTCCGCTCCACGCGTATTTGATTGTGCCACCAAGCCCCATGACGAACGCGACGACGAGTTCGGTTGCCGAGGCCATCAGGCTCGGTGCGCCGAGCACGTAGTGCATGCCGGGGACGCCAATAAAGCCGCCAACAGCGATGGTGGCGGCGAGCATGCCCGTCGCGAACCCGAGCGGTATGGTGAAAAGAACGGAAACCCGGGCGTTGAGACTCTTGAAGTAGACCATCGTCCCCGGGATGTTGATCGACTGCACCCAAAGAGCGAGCGGGGAAACCTTTTCGGTGCTCGCGCGCCCAGCGCGCTGTAGACGCAGTGCGTCTAGAAGCACGTAAGAGCCGACGATCCCGAGCACTATCACGAACGCGACGCTCACGTACAAATTGGAACCGGCGTCTCCAAACGCACGCTTGATTCCCTCCTGGATGTGCGCGCCATAGAGTACGCCAGCCTCGGCCGATACGCCGGTGATAAGACCGAGTTTGATGTCGACTTGTCCGTACTTGGCACGCTTAATGGCGCCCACCAGCGCCTTGGGAAATTTGTGGCAAATGTTCGAGGCCACGGCAATGATGCCGGGCACCCCCATGCTCATCATGGCAGGAGTCAGCACGAAGGCGCCGCCGCTTCCAATGAAGCCACTTACTAGTCCAGCGATGAAACCAACAACCAGCAGGTAGGTGACGTCAAGTGCGTTAAGGTCGATGAAGCTTGTTGTTAACTCCACTGCATTGCCCCCCGGTGCCCGATGCTACTTCTTTGCTTTTATTCCAAGAACATCCCAGAAGTGCGATGTGAAATTACCGTGTGAGAAAGAGAATACGAATGCGGCTGCCACGGGAATGACAAAGAACCAGGATCCCTTCTCCGTTAAAGCGAGCACTTCGTCCTCGAAAAGATAGAGCAGGACATAGAGCACCAGGCTGGCGACGCCATATACAATGAGTTTTGTAATCTGCTTGCTTGTAGCGCTAGACAGTATGCTCGGCATGACAGTTCCCTTGGCACAAGTTGCGGTGAGCGGCTAGTTCCAGCGGAGCATGGCCCACACGGGTCTGGGGTCTCATGAACTCCGGTTTTCCATCGGCTTTACTGTACCAGCAACCTCGGTCGGACATTCGAGAAACACATTGTTCGAGCAGCGGGCACAGACGCCGGGGTCGAGCCGGCGGAGGATCGTTTCAATCGCCTGTTGTTTGGTGACGAAAATATTCTCGGCGCCGATCAGGTCGCGGAAGCCACCTTTGCGCAGCGTATTGCAAGCCTCTTCCTTGAACTTGACGAGATAGAGACCGCCACCAAGCGCCTTGCGTCGTTTGGCCTCGGCAGCCAGAAGTTCGGCGCCGGCGAGATCGACGAAGTTGATGCCATTGCCCACCAGTAACAGATGCTTTTGGTTTGGAAACTGTTGGGCGACTTGGTGCAACTGCTCGTGCACGTGGTCGACAGCGCCGAAGTACAGCGATCCGTCGATGCGCATGATCTTGAGTTGTGGGCACTCCGGCAAATCCGGATCAGTGACGAAGTGCCGATTGTGCGCCCCTGGATCAGGGACCCGGGTCACGACGCCAGGCTGAGAGGTGCGCATCAGGTAAATGATGAGCGACAGCATCACCCCGACGTAGATTGCAAACTCGAGCTCGACAAACAGCGTTGCCAGAAAGGTCGTGGCAAGTATCGTCGTTTCACGCTTGCTGGTCGTGATAATTGTCTTGATTTGGTGGAAGTCGATCAGCCGCCATGCGACGACCAACAGCACCGAAGACATGGCAGCAATTGGCAGGTGGCCGGCAAGCGGAGCGATCAACAGAACGACGAGCGCGAGCGACACGGCGGCGAACACCGCCGCCATCGGCGTTGCGGCGCCAGCCGCATAGTTAAGACCGCTGCGCGTGAAGGAACCGGATGACGCATAGCTCGAGAAGAAACTGCCAACGACATTGGCGAGGCCCTGTCCCACGAACTCCTGGCTGCCATCAATGCGCTGGCCTGACTTGGCGGCTACCGAACGCGCAATGGATACGGCCTCGACAAGCCCAAGCATCGCGACTGCAAGGGCCGCGCTTCCCAGTTTCTTGATTGCCGCCAAGTGCAGATCCGGCATGCTGAGCGGGGGCAGCTGTTGGGGGAGCTCGCCGACCAACTGTATGTTGTGCGCGCCTGTGCCAACAATCGCAGCAATGACTGAACCCACCACCATGGCGATCAGCATTCCAGGCCAGCGCGGGCGCCATCGCATCAGGACGATCAGTATGATCAGCGTGGTAGCCGATACTGCGAGCACGAACAGATTCGTGTTGAGAATCTTGTTCGCCAGTTCTTGCCAGGTGTGCAGGAAGCTTTCACCAGCCGGAATGTTCACGCCGATGAAATTCTTGAGCTGGCTCGTGGCAATCAGTACGGCCGCCCCAGCGGTGAATCCGACCACCACCGAGTGTGAAATGAAATTCACCAGGGTGCCCATGCGCGCGAGACCGAGCACAAACTGGTATAGGCCTGCCAGAAAAGTCAGTGTGAGCGCCATCTGAACGAACTTGGCGCTGCCCGGGTCAGCAAACTTTGAGATTGTCGCGAAAACGACGATCGAGATCGCTGTCGTCGGTCCGGAGATCAGATGCCGGGAAGACCCGAAAAGCGCGGCGATGATCGGCGGAACCATTGCAGTGTAGAGGCCGTACACGGGAGGCAGCCCGGCGATAAGCGCAAAGGCGACGCCTTGTGGGAGTACCACGACTGCGCCGGTGAGTCCGGCAATCAGATCGGCTTTGAGTGTTTTGCGGGTGACTAGTGGCCACCAGCGCAAAAACGGAAAAACGCGTGGCCAGAAGGTGTTGCAGTAGGGGGCGGCGAGAGTCTGTGATGTCATCGAACTGCCGAGATCGAAGCGTGCCCAAAGATTAGCCACCGCCTCCCGGGACAGCGAGCACGTAACTTCAGAAAGAGTCGGCTCAAGGCAGGCGCAAGATGGAAGTATTCTAGCGCCCGTGGACCGTGCGCGCCACCGCAAATCGGCTCAACCGGGGCGCTTGAGCAGCACCTCCAGCACGAACTTGCTCCCGAAATACCCGAGGAGCAGCAGCATGTAGCCGGCCACGGTCCATCCGACTGCAGTGCGGCCACGCCAGCCGTAACGCCAGCGCCCGAAAAGCAGGGTACCGAACAGGATCCAGGCGATCAGTGACAGGACGACATGGTGCGTGAAGGGCAGGGCGCGGCCGAAGATCTCCTCCGAGAAGACGATTCCGGTGACGAGCGTAAGCGTGAGCAGCAGGAATCCGATGCCGAGCATCCGGAACATCAGCGTTTCCATTGTCTGCAGTGGCGGCAGTGCCCGCATCAACCCGACCGGCTGGCGGCTCCGGAGCGCCCGTTCCTGGTAGAACAGCAGCAGGCTCTGCACGGTCGCGAGCGCGAGCAGAGCGTAGGCGAGAATTGATATGACGATATGCCCGGCTTGTAGCCCCGACGCCGTCGGAATAACCGCTTGGCCGGGCCAGGCCCAGGCGAGAATCACGGTCATTGCCGACACGGGAAGGACCAGTAGCCCCAGATACTCGGCAGGACGGCTGATGGCGGCAATCACATAGAGTATGGATATGGTGCAGGCTACAAGGGAGGCCGCCTGGGTAAACGGCAGATTCAGCCCGCCTACAATCGGGACGGTGGCCTGCAGCAGCAGCGCATGCGTCAGTACGCCACCAAAGGCGACCACGAGGAACGGGGCGCGCAGCGTCGGAGCGGCGGGACCACGCAGCAGCCGGTACCACTGCATGCCACCCGCCGTCAGGTAGAGGGCGGCAGCGACGAGACTCGCAACGGTGCTGGTCATAGGATATTCGCCCGGGCATGATGGCACAGCTCCTTGCAGCTTTGAAGGGCGCGACTATCTAGAGTCATTATGAGACTTCGTATTCTGGGAGCCAGCGGCGGGATCGGTGCCGGTGCGCGTACCACTTCCTTCCTGCTCGGGAGAGACGTCCTGATCGACGCCGGTACCGGTGTCGGAGACCTGTCGCTCGACGAACTCGGCGCGATCGATCATGTAGTGCTCACGCATTCGCATCTCGATCACGTGACTGCACTGCCATTTCTGCTTGACGCCGTCGGCGCCAGCCGCCAGCGGCCGGTGACCGTTCACGCGCAGGCAGCAACACTGGATGTGCTGAAGGCCCATATCTTCAACAATGCCGTGTGGCCCGATTTCGCCCGCATCCCGAGTCCCGAGCGCCCGTTCCTGCGCTATGAGGTGTTTGCCGCGGGGCAGGAGCGGGTCTTGGGCGGCTGCCGTGTACGCAGCATTCCGGTGACACATGTCGTACCGGCGGTGGGCTTCCTGCTCCAGGGCCCAAATGGGAGCCTGGCGTTCTCGGGCGATACCGCGTCGACCGAGGAGTTCTGGAAGGTGTTGAATAGCTGCCCAGACCTCCAGCATCTCATCATCGAGACTAGTTTTGTCGATGCTGAGGAGGAGATAGCCCGGATTGCGCATCATTTCTGCCCGGCAACAGTGGTGGCGGAACTTCGAAAGCTTAAGCGCCGCCCTATTATCCACATCACCCATCTCATGCCAGGAGAGGAAAAGGAAATCCTTCGTGAGATCGCACATCACGATGCCGGACTTGAGGTTCATCCGCTTACACCCGGCACCGTGATAGAGTTTTGAACCCGCTTCTGGTTGGATCTGTTCCACAACTTCCCCGACAACGATCAATGTTCGACAACCTCACTAATCGTCTGCAAGGCACGCTGAAGCGCCTGCGTGGCGAGGGCCGCCTCACGGAAGAGAACATGCGCGAGACGCTGCGGGAGGTGCGCATGGCGCTGCTCGAGGCGGATGTGGCCTTGCCGGTGGTGAAGGATTTCATCGAGCAGGTGCGGCTTCGCGCCCAGGGCCAGGAAGTACTGAGCAGCCTTACCCCGGGTCAGGCCCTGATCAAGGTAGTGCAGGAGGAGTTGGTTGGGCTAATGGGAACTCCCGAGCCGCTCCAGGTCGCGCCGCCACCCGCAGTGATTCTGGTAGCCGGCCTGCAGGGTGCCGGCAAGACCAC
>DKBM01000027.1:0-52110 GCA_002451215.1 Proteobacteria bacterium UBA6900 | reverse complement strand
TTCGCGAAGATTCTGGTATCGGATTAGGAAGGCCTTCTGCCTGAAAACTCGAACCGCGACCAAATCGCCCAACGGGGACCGCTCAATTTCAGGGAATGAATATGCGAACACCTACTAGCCACGACCTCCTAGTTCTACTGCTTGGTCTCCTTGTTGCCTTCCCAGCATTCGCCAAGTTCGAGAAGGAGCAAGCTGCACTCGATGCGCTGGTGGCAAAACGCCAGTACGCGTCAGCCGCGGAGTACATTCACAGTCGGCCCAATTTGCTTGAAGAACCGCGCTTCTTCCGCCAGCTCTCACACATCCTCACCAACTATTACACCTTCCAGGTCAATTTCGGACTGTTTGCCACACGAGACCTGAAAGACGGCGAGCGCCTTGAGGACGTTCGTGGCGCAAAGGGCGATCACAAGATGGTCGGCGGGGACTGGGAGAAGTCGCTATATGACGCCCTCAAAGAACACCCCGAATCTCCAGATATCAGTTTTGCCGTAGGCGAGTATCTCTCCCTCGGGCAACTCTGTGGCTGCGCCACCCTGCGACTATTCCGCGGGGAGCAGACCGATGACTTTCGCTACTTCGAACGCGCCTACAAGGGCGATGTCTTCGACTACTGGTCACTCTTTCGTATGGGTAATCACTACGCAAGCGGACCGAACCCGGATCTCAAGATAGCGACTGGGTACTTCGAGAAGTCGCTGAAACTGAATCCCGATTACACGGAAACCCACTACAACCTGGCATCGGTCTACTACTCGCAGGGTGACTATAAGGCCGCGAAAAAGCACTCAGCAAAGACGCTCGGCAAGTATCACGATGCGACCCTGAATGCGGATTCATATGCGAACTACGGGCGAATTGAGACTGCTCTTGGAAATTACTCCAGCGCAGAAAAGAACTACCAGAAGGCGCGCGAGTATGTGTTCTGGCACGCCCCCACGTTTGATGGACTGGCCAACCTGTACCGCAAAACCAAGAGATTCGACGTTTACAAGAAGACGGTGAGCGACTACATCGCCCTCGACTACGGAAACACCTACACGTTCAATATCTATGTGGACTACCTTGCCGACCAAGGGTTGATTCAGTCAGATCGGGAAATAGTCGCGGAACTCGCCAAGCGTCAGTATTCCCGCACCGAGGAGGTGGGCGCGGTCTTCTTCAATCTCGGTCGCATAGCAGAGATGGACGGAAACAAGACTCTTGCCTCGCAGCACTACGCGAGGTCGCTGGAAGCTCTGAAGAAGCTTCCGCAACCACCGCCCGGCGCAATCGAGGCGCTGACGCAATCCATCAATCGGCTCAAATCGAAAAGCACAAACTCGGGTTCCTGATGGTCCCTCGCCGCAATGGTGCGCGCGTGAAGAATTCGTACACGCCAGCTCTGGAAACGTTAAAAGGCAGAAAAGGGGTCAGCACCCTTTTCATCATGAATAAACATCGCCGATTGTTGATCGGAGGCTTCGCTTTAGTGGCTATGGTGTTTCTTGCGCACTGCGGCAGGGGAACCGAATCGAGGGATCCGTCTAGCGCATCTGCGGGCAGGAGCGCCGAACCGACGACGCAGCGAATCGCCTTCGATTGCGGGAACTTTCAGCTAGCGCGACTCCATGGGCGAGACCTTGCTTCACTACAGGCTTCCTTCCAGCACAACGGGCGTGGCCTCGTCGACAAGGCGAAGGCTGTTTATGGATGGGAGAGCTTCGCTGTTTGTGGACGCTATGTCTATTTTCTGGTTCGTGGCGAACCGGATATCACGTCGCCAGCAACAAAGGTGCGGGTTGTTGCGTCCCTTGAGTTGCCCGCCTTAATGGGAAATGCGGCAATAGCCCACTCCTGCCGACGCGGAAACGGTGATCTGGAACTATCGCTGATCGCGCTGGTCGATCATGATCCTAAAGAGAAGGAATTTAAGCCGCGAATGGTATGGCACATAGATGCCAGCTCGGAGAAGTTCAGCGAGATTGACCCGAAGGGGATCGTTTGCGTCAATGAAAGTTATCGGGCTACGAATTAGAATTCTGGATAAAGGTACTGACCCCTTCTTCCTTATAGTCCCCAGCCGCGGTCGTGCGTACGCAGCAAGAACGGAATCACATCACTGTTTCTGCGAATAGAAGCAAGAGTGCTCCGATGGTCTTAAGGATTTGGACCCGGTCTTTTGGAAAATGTGGTTGAATAGCCCAACTTCATCCGTGCCCCGGGGCGCGACCACAGAAATTCCATCCGTCACCCGGCGACGCGATGGCGGAAGCTCAATCTAAGGAGACCGAAGTGAAGATAGCCGCAATCCTCGCCACAGTCCTGGTCACGGCCGCCCTGGCGCAGCCTGCCCTGGCCGAAACGCTCGCTCCGTACGGAACCGCGAAAGTGGACATGCACTCGATGCCGGTGACAAACACCGTATTCGATGTCAACTACGAAGACCCGCAGAAACTCAACACCCTTTACTTCTTCATCCTGAACACAAAGAAGGTGACCAAAGGCAAGGTGGTGGTGGTGACCCACGGTCCAGAACTGCGCGCATTCGCAAAAGAGAACTACGAGAAATACCGGGGCATCATCGACCGGATGGCCGAGCTCGCGAAGGACGGTGTCGAGTTCAAGATGTGCAACAACGCCATGAAGGCCGCGGGCTTCAAGGCCGAGGACATGCACGGCTTCATTACTGTTGTTCCGGCCGGTTTCCCTGAAGTCGCCTACTGGCAAGGCAAGGGATACAAATACATCAATCCGCTGCCGTTAGCTGTCAAAGACGTGCGCTATATCGACCAGCCGGGATTGAAGAAATAATGGCATCAATGGGCGCCTGCTTGTGCAGGCGCCCATGTTTTCCTGCCACTCGCTTTACGCCGAAGTTCCACATCGATACGACGTGCGAGTAGCATTCCACGTAATCGGGAGTCGTCCGCTCCCGGCCGAGACTGGAGCCACGGCGCCATGAAGAAGCGGAATCCAATTTTGATAGTTAGCGATGCGCTTCCGCGAATCGTGATGCTCGCGATCCTCGCGGGCTTGCCGGCAACGGCCGGGGCCGATTTCGGCTCGCCATCAGCAGGCAAGGTCTACACGCTCTATCGAAACAACATCGACGATCCGCAAGCGCGCACCCATGTCGCCACCTTTGACGCCGACGCGGATGCCAAGACTAACCGGGAGAACTGTGAATTCGTGACACAGCTCTATCAGGCCCAGCCCGGCGTAAACGTCAGGTACTGGTGCGAAAAGGGCTACTATCACCGCGAGCCGAAAAACCAGTGATAGTGAGCCCTTTCTTGCTCCGGTGCCCGACCTAGCCGTAGTTCTGGAGGATCTTCGGCATCTCGGCCAATCCCTTGCCCAGGTCCTCGCCGTTCATGCACGGGGTAACCTTCACCGTCGCCTGGAGGCCGAACCAGAAGCGCTCGCCGACTGCTGCGCAAATCGCCGGGTTGTCCGTGTTGATGACCATGAGGCCGGCGCGATCCCCGTCCGCGGGGAAGAAGTACATCGCCTCTGGCTTGAGATCCGCCGCTACCTGATCGAAGAACTTCTTGATCTTGCCGCTGCGAACGGATTCGTTTCCGGCGGTCGTCGGAATAGTGAATTGAACCAGAATTCTCATTGTGGGCGTCTCCTGTCGGGGATTGGGAAGATGCGACTTAGGTCTGCCGCGGTTGCTACCGATCTCAGCTGACCGCGACGAGCCGTTTACGCTAGCAAAAGGAGAGAATCTGTACCTTAACAGGCCCTTAAGTGATGGCTTGTCAGGCTGCTTCTGGAAAACCGAAAAGGGGTCAGTACCCTTGCCTGGACAAGATCGGATACCGACGCCTTTGACGGTCGAGCCGGCTTAGGTCTGTTCTTCGAGCCGGTCGGTGGCGGGTGGCGGTGTGCGCGACAGCGCGCTTATCTCGGCGCGAAGTTCGGGGGTCATGTTCACCTTGAGCGCTTCGAGCGAGGGTTTCAGCTGCTCGACGCTGCGCGCGCCGATGATGGGACAGGTGACATCCGGATGCGCCGCAACCCACGCAACTGCAAGACTCACCGGGTGCACACCCTTTTTCTTCGCGAACCCGGTGAACGCCGCGGCCGTCTCGAACATCCACGGCTCGCGGTAGCGGGAGGTGTATTCGGCATTGGTGACGATCCGCCCGACCTCTGGCTTGTGACTGGGGCCGTATTTTCCGCTTAGCAGTCCGCCGCCCACGGGGCTGTAGGTAATCACGCCGAGCCCTTCGGCGCGGGCGAGCGGCAGGATCTCGGCCTCGGCCTGACGTTTCACGAGGTTGTACATCGGCTCGATCACATCGAACCGCGGCCAGCCGTTTTTGGCGGCGATGCCGAGGCCGGTGGCGACCTGCCAGGCGGAGTAGTTGCTCGCACCGAGGTAAAGCACCTTGCCGTCGCGAACCAGCTTTTCGAGCGCGCGCAGGGTTTCCTCGAGCGGCGTCACGGGATCCCAGCGATGCATCAGGAGGATATCGAGGCGGTCAGTGCCAAGGCGGCGCAGGCTCGCCTCCACCGCGAGCGCGATGTGGCGACGGTTGCCGCCGCGGGCGTTCACGTCCTCGCCCATCGGCACCGCGCACTTGGACAGGATGACGAGATCGTCGCGCTCGTCCTTGATCAGGGGACCCAGGATCTCCTCGGCGCGGCCCTTGCTGTAGCCATCGGCGCAGTCGAAGAAGTTGATGCCGGACTCCCGCGCGTTGCGGTACATCCGCCCGGACTCGGTTGCATCCGCCTCTCGCCCGAAGGTCATCGTGCCGAAACAAAGCGCCGACACCTGCACACCGGTCCTGCCGAGCCACTTGTAGTTCATAAGTTCGCCTCTTGAAGAGCACTCGTGACGCGAAGAGGGATCAATCGACCCAAGTCGCGTTTCCGTTCAGTAGACGTTGCGCGATTCGCAGATTCTTTGCGGACCACCGAGTTGCGCGCTGGTGAAATTGCTGGCGCAGCTCCACTCCACCTGCGTTCCACCCATGACCACCTTCGGCGTCAGCACGATCTTCTTGTGCGTGCCGAAACTCTGGTTGAGATTGGCGACGATGGCGCCACCGTCCTTGATAAATACCTGGTCCACCAGCGAACTGGTGACGGTCTTCGGATCGAGGCCAAGGTCGTTCAGGTCCTTGGGCCACTTGCCCTGGGCCATGTGATACTCCGTCGAGGCCACCTTGATAGGCGCNNAACTCATCGCGCCCGACGCTGCCCGAAATTTCGGGCGAAGACTGCTTCTTGTAGATGGTCTCTGCGTCTTTGCGACATGGCGTGTCGCTGTAGACGAATCTGCCACTCGCCGATTGGCACTTGTAAAGACTGGACGCGCTTGCGCTGGCCGCAAGCGTAAACACGGTTGTGAAAGCGATGATGCGGGGCAGCATGGATGGTCTCGGCGGATGGTGACCACACACACGGGCCACTGATTCGAGTGTAGTACGAGATCCGGCCCGCTGAAGTGTCCCTCTCGCGGCTCGATGTGCGGGAACCTGATCCAGTTCGGGATCGACCAGCGGCGATACCGCTGGCCGATCCAACCGCTTTCAGTCACGCCGGCTCGGCGACCTTTGGCAGATTCTGCATCGACGCGGCGATGGCGGCTTCCGGATAGACATAGTCCTCGAGCTCGCCGGCAAAGTACTTGTCATAGGCGGCCATGTCGAAGTGGCCGTGGCCGGAGAGGTTGAACAGGATCGTGCGCGGCTTGCCGCTCGCCTTGGCGGCGAGCGCCTCGTCGATGGCAGTGCGCACGGCGTGGCAGGACTCGGGCGCGGGAATGATGCCCTCTGCGCGCGCGAACGCGACCCCGGCCTCGAAGGTGGCAAGCTGCTTGACCGCGACCGCCTCAACCAGTTTCTCGTGCACCAGCTGTGACACCAGCGGTGAATCGCCGTGGTAGCGCAGACCACCGGCGTGGATGCCGGGCGGCACGAAGTCATGGCCGAGGGTGTACATCTTCATCATCGGCGTGTAGCCACTGGCATCCCCGAAATCGTAGGCGTAACGACCGCGAGTGAGCGTCGGGCACGAGGCCGGCTCCACCGCCACCAGCCGCACTTTCTTGCCCGCGGCCTTGTCGGCGAAAAACGGAAACGCGATGCCGCCAAAGTTGGAGCCGCCACCGCAGCAGGCGATGACCACGTCCGGATACTCGCCGACCTTGGCGAGCTGCTTCTTGGCCTCGAGCCCGACCACCGTTTGATGCAGGATCACGTGGTTCAGCACGCTGCCAAGTGAATAGTTGGTGTCCGGGCGTCCGGCCGCCTCTTCCACCGCTTCCGAAATCGCGATGCCGAGCGAGCCCGGCGAATCCGGATCCCCCGCCAGGATCCGGCGCCCGGCCTCGGTGAGGTTGGTCGGGCTCGCCAGCACCTCGGCGCCCCAGGTCTGCATCATCGAGCGGCGAAACGGCTTCTGCTCGTAGCTCACCTTCACCATGTACACGCGCACGGTGATGCCGAACATCTGCCCGGCGAGAGCGAGCGACGAACCCCACTGCCCGGCGCCGGTTTCGGTGGTGAGCCGATGGATGCCGGCCTGCGCGTTGTAGTACGCCTGCGGCACGGCGGTGTTGGGCTTGTGCGAGCCGGTGGGGCTTACGCCTTCGTACTTGTAGAAAATCTTCGCGGGCGTCTTGAGCGCGGCCTCGAGCCGGCGCGCGCGATACAGCGGACTCGGGCGCCACAGCCTGAACACCTCGCGGATCGCCTCCGGGATGGCGATCCAGCGCTCGGCGCTCATCTCCTGCTCGATCAGCGTCCCGGGGAAGATCGCGGCCAGCGCATCGGGACCGACCGGATTGCCGTCCGGGCCAAGCGGCGGCGCGGGCGGGTTGGGCAGGTCGGCCGCGATGTTGTACCAGTGCGTCGGGATTTCTGATTCTTCGAGTAGAACCTTGGTGTAGGACATGGGCTCCTCCTGTTATTCCTGGTGCATCGGGGCATCAACGGACCGGCACAGTCGCGTCTGAGACGAATAGACCGGCTAAGTCTATGGTTGCAAGGCACGGCCGGCAACACTGGGAAATCCCGCGACGTCGTGAGTACGGGATCAGGCCGTAAACCCTCTTCCGCCGGGTTTCGTTACTGCCCGCGGGGGCGGAAAGTGCCTGACGCCGTCAGTCGCGCCGTCGCGATGCGGCGCCGGAGAAGCGCTGGCGGATGCGCTGTGCGTATCCCTCCAAATCGTGCCAGACGGCGAGCTGCGCAGGCAGCACGAACAACGTGATGAGCGTCGCGAAGGCGAGGCCCCAACCGATGGCGAGCGCCATCGGCGCGACGAAGGGATCGTGTCCGCCCCAGCCATAGCCGGTCGGCAGCAGCCCGACCACCGTGGTAACGGACGTGAGCAGAATGGCGCGCAGGCGCCGGCGACCGGCATCGACCACCGCTTTCTCGAAGCCCTTGCCGGCGGCGACATCGCGCTGGAAGAAATCCACCAGCACGATGGCGTTGTTCACCACCACGCCGGCGAGCGCCACCATGCCCATGGTGGAGAAGAACGACAGCGGCATGTAGCCGTAGAAGCGGTCATGCAGGAAGAACGTGAGAATGATGCCGACGATGCCAAACGGGATGGCTGACATCACGATCAGCGGATAGCTGAGATTGTTGAACTGGATGGCGAGGATGAAGAAGATGCCGACCAGCGCGAACAGGAACGACACCATCAGGCCGCGGAACGACTCCTCGTTCTTCTCCGCCTCGCCGCCGTATTTGACGTGCACCGAGCGCGCGTCCTCACCGAGCCAATCGGGTTCACGCTCGGCGACCAGCCGGTTAATGGCAATACTCGAGAGCACCGCGGGATCAACATCCGCCACCACGCGCATGACGCGCGCGCCGGCCTTGTGACGGATGGCGGTTACCCCGGGGCGCTCTTCCAGGCGCGCGATACGCGAGAGCGGCACCAATGCGCCGCGCTGGCCCGGGACCAGCAGTTCCTTCAGCTGGCGCAGCTGTTCGGCCGGGCCGTTTTGCGGATAGCGGATGGTGACGTCCACTTCCTCGGTGCCGCGACGCGTGTAGGAGACGACCAGCCCGCCGACCGCCGCGCGCACGTGATCGGCCGCGGTCTGGAGATCGACGCCGGCATAGGCGGCAAGCGAGCGATCGAGGACGACGTGCAGTTCGTCGTCGCCGGGCGTCAACCCGCTGTCCACCGACACGACGCCGGGCACCGCCTTCACGAGGTCAATCAACCGGCGCGCGGCTGCCTCCACCTTCTTCTCATCGTGACCGGAAAGTTCCGTCTCAAGCGGCCGGCCGACCGGCGGGCCCGGGCGTATCTCGGTAAACGCGAAGGAGAGATCGGGAAACTCCGCCGGCAGTTCGCTCGTCGCGCGACGCATGTCGTCGTAAACATTGTGATGCGGGCGCGTCACCGCGGGCGTGTACACCGCGCGGATCTGACCGTAGCGGCCGCCGCGCTGGGTGAGCGGATCGCCCTCATCCACGGCGGTCTCCCCGCTGCCGAGCACGGTTGCTTCCAGATACTCGGGCTTGATGCGGGCACGCAGCTTCTCGTCCACCTCGCGCAGGATCAACCGCATACGCTCGACGCTGGTGCCGGGCGGCGCGGTGATGCGCGTTACGAACTGGTCGACGCCGACCGGCGGAAACAACTGAAACTGCATGGTCGCGCGCGCCAACACCAGGCTGCCGACCAGCACCGCGAGCGCGACGAACACCGTGATCCAGCGATGCCGCACCGCCACCTCCAGCGCGCGTCCGTAACGCTCTTCCAGCCGCGTCAGCCAGCGGCGTTCGCGCACCTTGGCCCCGGCGCGGGTGAGGTCCACCACATGCACGGGCAGCACCAGGAACGACTCGAGCCACGAGTACAGCAGCAACAAACTCACCACCACCGGGATGGCCCAGATGAACTTGCCGATGATGCCGGTCATGGTGGCGAGGGGCAGGAACGCCACCACCGTGGTGAAGACCGTGGCCGTGACCGGGCCGATCAGCTCAACCGTGCCCTTGACCGCGGCGTCGCCCGGCGCGATCCCGCGCTCCATGTGATAGGTGATGTTCTCGCCGATGATGATGGCATCGTCCACCAGCATGCCGAGCACCATGATGAAGCCGAACATGGAGATCATGTTCAGCGTGATGCCGGAGAGGTAGATCGTGAACAGCCCGGTCAAAAAGATGATTGGCAATCCCCACGCGGTCGAGACCGCGACTGACGGGCGCAGGAAAATGAGCAGCGTCATGAGCACCAGCACCAGGCCTACCATGGCGTTGTTGGTGAGCACGCCGAGGCGCAGCCGCGCGAAGCGCGAAAAATCCTGGAAGGTCGTGATCTTCACTTCCGGCCCGTAGCGTTCCGCGATGGTCTCAAGATAGGCGTTGATCTTGTCGACCGTGGTAATGATGTCGGCATCGGTCTGCTTCAGGATCAGCAACGCCACGCCAGGCTCGCCCGAAACGTCGTACAGACGCTGCGGACGCTCCAGCGACTCGGTGACGGTCGCAACATCGCGCAGGCGGATACCCTGGCCGAGTTCGTTGGCGCGCAACATGATGCCGCCGGCGTCGGCCGCGCCGCGGAATTCTCCTTCTATGCGCACCTGCTTCTGACCCTCCGGGGTGTCGAGCTCGCCGCCCGGGGCGTTCACGTTCCAGCGCCGCAAGGCCTCGGCGATCTCGCCGACCGAGACACGCTCGCGCGCGAGCTTCCGGGGGTCGACCGTGACGCGGATCTCGGCCTTGCGGTCGCCCTGGATCTGCACGCGCGCCACGCCGTCGATCTCGAGCAGGTCATCGCGAATCGAATCGCCGAGGCGCTTCATGCGCAATTCATCGAGCGGCGCCGCCACCGCGATGCGCAACACCGGGAAGACCGTGCCGTCGATCTCGGTAACCACCGGGCTGTTGGGCAGATCCTTCGGCAGCTTGGCGCGCTCGACCGCGAGCTGGGTGTCGCTTGCGAGCCGGTCGCGGTTGCCAGCGTAAGGATTGAGTTCGAGCGTGATGCGCCCGGAACCGGGAAACGCCACCGAGATCATCTTGTCGATGCCGCTCAGGCTCTTCAGTTCCTGTTCGATCGGCGTGATGACAAGGCGCTCGACTTCCTCGGGTGTCGAACCGGGATACACCGCGTCGATCTGGATCATGTCGAGATTGACGTTCGGGAACGCCTCGCGGTTGATCTTGAAGGCCGCGTACATCCCGAGCAGCACGAGAAAAATCGATACGGCATTCACCACCAGCCGCCGGTCGACGAGGAAGTGCACCAGGCTCTTCATGGGCGCTCCCTGGCGGTGACGCGCGGACCAAGCTCGGTCCAGTATTGGCCACGCACGGTCTCGAGCTCGACGATGCGCCGGGCAAGTTCGATGGCCTGCTGGTCGGCGAGTAGCTCGGCGAGGCGGGCGTCGTTCTCGAACTGGATCAGCTGCTGGGTGTCGCTGCGGCCAGTGCGATAGCGGATGGTTGCCTCCTCGACCTTGGCGCGCTCGGCCTTGACGCGTGCCAGCGCCTGCTCGTAGGCGGCCTGCGCCACGTCGACCTGCGCGCGAAGGCCAGATACGGAGTACTCCAGGTCGAGTCGGGCCGATTCGAGCTGGCGCAGCGCAATACTGCGATCGAGCATGACCTGATTTAGCTCGACATCCGCGGCGCTCTGGCCCATAACGCCACGGTACTCGAGGCGCAGCGAGCCGACGCGCTCCGAAGTATCGACGCTCCCAAAAGTGCCGGTGTCACCGGTCACGTTGCGGTTGCCGACTGACAACACGGCATCGAGCTGATCGCGCGCCGCATCGCGGCTGCGCTCGATCACCGACTCGGCGCGGCGCACGCGCGCCTGCAGGCGCGCGAGGTCCGGGCTGTGCTTCGCCGCCTGCGTCTGCAGGGCATCGGGTTCCGGAATATCACGCGCTGCGAGCGGCGCCAGCACCGGCTCGATCGGCGCGTCCCAGGCGCGCACCATGAGCCGGTTCAGCGTGGTGCGCTGCTGTGTCCAGGCCACCACCAGTGCGTCGCGATCAGCCCGCGCCGCCATGAGCTGCGCCTCGGCCTGCAGGCGGTCCTTCTCTTCGGCAATCCCGAGCCGCTGATTGTTGCGCACGTAATTGTTCAGGCGCTCGGCGCGCGCGATTGCCGCGTCGGCGTTGCGCAGCCGTGCAAAGGTGAAGGCAGCGGAATAGAACACCTCGGCGGTGCGCCGCGCGACCTGATCGAATGTGGCAGTCTGCTCGGCGCCGGCCGCCGCGGCATCGGCCTCGGCGATAACGCGCCCTTCCTGATAGTCGGGATTGCCGAATCCGCGCGCCAACGGCTGGCGCAGCGAGATATCGGCGCGCGTAATCTCGGACGGATTGGGAAGAAGCGGACTGATGGTGGTCGCGCTGTCATCGCGCTGGTAGCCGGCACCCACGCCGAACTGTGTGCCGAAAGACATGCGCTTGTCGGCGTTGACGGCTACATCCCGCCGATCAGTCAGCAGGCCGAACGTGGAGAGATCGCGACCTGCTCCGCCCTGCGCGCCGAGCGTCCAGGCCAGCTGCGCCTCGACCTTGGCAATCTCCTCGCGCGCGCGCTCGAGTTGGAAACGCGCGACATCGAGCGAGGCATCGAGATCGACGACGCGCCCCAACATATTGCTGTAGGTAAGGGACTCGGCTGCGAGTGGTGCGCTGAAGACGCTGGCAGCGAGCAACACCCCGCACCGCCACGCGGCGTGGCGCGCGAACGACAGGCGCGTCGGGAAGGATCGTTGATCAGGCACCACGGTGCGGCTGTCCATTGTTGTTCTTGGCATAGCCCCGGGCAATTCGGTCACGCTCGCGTGACGATGGCAGCGATCGCCTCCGGCAGCAATTGCGAGGCGCCCAGATGGGCCGTGACGCTAACGCGAATATGCGGGTGCGCCCGCGAAAACGGCTCCACCAGTTCGGGGATATCGGTTGCCACATGTCGCCCGGCCGCCAGGAAATACGGGAACACCGCGATTTCGCGCGCGCCGTCGGCGGCGCAGGCCGCCAGTGCGTCCGGAATCGAAGGCTCGGCGATTTCAAGGAATGCGGCCCGCACGTGATCGAAGCCGAATCCCCCGTTCTCGCGCAGGCGCTGGGCGAGCAGGCGCACCTCGTCATTCGAGGCCTCGCGGCGACTTCCGTGCGCGATGAGCAACAGACTCTTCATGGGGAAGCAACTATGTTACCTGATCCGCGTGGCGGAATAACGGCCCGATCGCAACCACCCACCGCCGCGCGCCTCATGCCTCCAGCAGCGCGCGAAGCTGGGCCTCGTTCCTGGCCCCGACCATGAGGCGGGCAATCAAACCGTTCTCGACGATCGCCAGGGATGGCGTCGCCATCACGCCAAAGGCGCGCGCAATGGCCGGCGCCTCGGTGACATCGATCTGCACGACATCGTCGCGACCGGCGGCAAGCCGGGAGACAACGGGCGTCATGACTGCGCACATTCCGCAACGTGGACTGTGGAAGTACACCAGCAGCCGCGATTGCGTGCGCTGTCTCTCGTCGAGCACCGCCGCCAGCCCGGGCACCGCCCGGCCTCGCGCCCGACGCGCGCCCAGCAGTGGCATGAGTTGCCACGCGGCAAACGCCACGATTAATCCGGCAATGAGGTAGGCCTGCCAGTCCATGGGAATGAGTCGCTCCTCGCGACGGCAAGCTTACCCCCGGGTGGTGGAAGAGGCCACGGGCTGGCGCATTTGCCATGAGCCCGCGACGCGTTACGCTGTCATGATGTCATCGGCGATGCCACGTGGTGCCCTGGCGCGACTTGCATGGCTCTCGACCTTCGCACTCGCGATGGCGCTGGTCGAGGCAGCCATTGTGATCTACCTGCGGTCGATTTATTACGCCGACGATCCGCTGCGCATCTTTCCGTTACGGCTGCTGAGCAACGAGCATCTGTTGCTCGAGTTCGCGCGCGAGGCGGCCACGCTGGCAATGTTGCTCGCGGTCGCCGCGACCGGAACCACAGGCTGGCCGCGGCGCTTTGCGACCTTTGTCTTCCTGTTTGGAGTTTGGGATCTGGCTTACTATGGCTGGCTCAGGCTCTTTATCGGCTGGCCGTTGCGCTGGTTCGAATGGGACTTGTTGTTTCTCATCCCCTGGCCCTGGCTTGGGCCATGGATCAGCGCCGCGCTGGTGGCGCTACTGTTCGCCGCATGGGGCGGCTACGCATTGGTGATCGAGCGCGACCCCGTATTCGACCGCTGGTCGGTGGCGCTGTTTTGCTCCGGCGCGCTGTTCGTGCTCGGCGCTTTCCTCGCGCCGGCCTGGCCGCAATTGCTGGAAGGCCGCGAAGCCGTGGCCGGGTTCGTGCCAAACAGTTTCGCCTGGGGAGTGTACGCAACCGGGCTGCTGGGGATGATCGCGGGTCTCGTGCGCAGCGCGCTGCGAACGCGCAGTTAGCGCAGAACCTCGGCAGTCACGATGTTGCCGAAGGGAATCTGCACGACGATCGTGTTGCTTGCCGCAAGCCTGACCTCGACATAGGCGACGCCGTTGAGGACGCGGGTGAGGCTGCCTTCGCGGACATGGTTGCCACCAACCGTGAGACGCACGTACTCGCCAACGCTTTTTGGCAAGTCGTCGACGGAAATGTTCTGGTATTTCCTCTCCCGCGTGCTGGCAGTTGGCACGTCCTCGTAGGCGCGGCGCGCACGCGGGCGTGGCCCGGGCGCGGGGGCATGCCCGGCGTCTGCAGATGCCGCCGGCGCTTCGGTATCGACGGGCGGCTCCTGCGCGGCGACCTGGGTTGGCTCGAGGACATTGAAACTCAGGTCATCCACGCGCTGGCCATTCACCTTGACGGTCGGATTCAGCATGGCAAGCAGATCGTCCGGTCTGTGGAGCGCCATGCCGGACGCCGGGAAATCACTCGACGGTGCGATGCGCACATAGAGCTCTCCGGGTGTGGTGAGGAAGCTCCGATAGGCCTCGCGCAAACCCGGGCCCGGATTGAATCCCCACTGCTGCTGGAATGCCTCGGGGGACTGACTGACTTCTGACTTGATGTAATCCTCCACTGACGTGCCGCTTTCCTGTGCGCAGTAGCGCTTGAGCCGCTCGGTATAGCCGACATCCTTGTAGACAAATGTGAGCTCGGGAACTTGTGGCACGGTACGCAAGGTGCCTGCACGCGGCAAACGTATCGGTCCCTTCAGGGTCATCGCGAGCGTGACGGAAGAGAGATCGTGCGTAGCGCCTTCCATGTCAATCTGGAGCCGCGACGCGCCGCGGTCATAGTGGTAGCGAACTTGCAGATTAGACACCAGTGACTGGTAGCCAAGCTTGCGCAGATGGCCGGGACCGAAAGTCGACAGCCCCGCGCAATGTGGCGCACCAGGCGCCGCACCGGCGTTCGGGCCATAAGCCTTGGCCAGCGCCTCGGCTTTTCGCACCAAATCGCCATCCAGAGGGATGGTGACGCCCTGTGCCTCAATGCCGAGTGATTCCGGAAAGTCGCGCGCGTCGAGACGACGCCGCAGGGAGAGAAGCGTCCACAAACCACCGGGCTCGAGTGTGAGCCGGTCCACCGTTATGCCGTCGCTCATGCCGTTCGGCGTGACGCGCACGTTGGTCAGGTGCACAGCGCCGCGGTGCAGCGTGGAACCGATGCCTCCGTACTGGACGAAGGCGAATGGCGAGACGACCGCAATGAATTGCTTGAGTGCCCCGCGCGCCTGGAAATAGACGTACGCCTTGAGCCCGCCGTAACCGACCGCGACCAGGAGCGCGAGCGCAATACCGGCCTTGGCCGCCCTACCCAATCTCATCCCGCCTCTCCCTGTTGTGGCGCTTCACGATGCCGGCCCGAGCGCTCATCCTTTTTGACCCTAGCTGATCGATCCGTCTCGCTCAAGCCGCACCGATTCGCCGGATCGCGCACAGATGCTGCGCCCTGAAGCCCTGGGCGAAGCGCCAAAACGCGCCGGGCACCATTGCAGGACACACCGCGACTGGCCAGACCCCAAACGACCGACTCGCTCACCTCTACAGGATAGGTCTTGTATAAGTCTTGAGTGTATTTGCTATCTACATAACTATATGTTTCGATTGCGTTCTTATTTTCTTGTATAAGTCTTGTTGACGTCTTCGATCTGGTATCGTACAGTGCCCGTACAACTTAAGGAGAGCCCAGTCGTGGAGATCGCACTAACCCTGTCGCTGTCGGCGTTGCTCGGCCTTGTCGTGGCCGCCCTGGTTCCCGTCCCGGCACGCGACCCTGCCGTGGCGCGCGTGCGCTATGGCCGCCGGATGGGCCGCTAGCCGTGAGACCTGCCATGCGGCGCGCCACCGCACTGATGCTGGCCATCGCCCTGTTCGGACTGGGTGGCTGCGCGTCCGTGAACTTCTCGCTGATTCATCCGGCCGAGGCGCCCGCCGATGTCGTGACCTGGTCGGAGGAAACACGCTCGGGTGAGCTGGCGATCCGTTACGAGTGGGCCGCGCCGCAGGGACTCGGCCCGTTCCCAACCGTCGTGGTGCAACCTGGCATCGATACGGCTGCCCACGACCTGCGCGCGATACTCTGGGATCTGGCCTCGCGCGGCTATCTCGCCGTCGCCATCGACTACGGGCGCGTCATCAATGGCGAGTCCCGTCAGGTGCGCTTTCCCCTGCGCAACGCCGCGGAGATCGCCGTCCTGCTCGAACCGGTGCGCGCCGAGCCGCGCGTCGACCCCATGCGCATGGGACTGCTTGGCTTTTCGCGCGGCGCGGCCTACTCGCTGCTGCTTGCCGCGGAGGTCCCCGAGTTTCGCGCCGCCGTAGCGTACTACCCGATCACCGACTTCGAACGCTGGGTCGACGAACGTGAGCAGCGCAGTGCGATCTGGCGGCTTGCGTTCACTGTGGCGCGCTGGCAATTCCGCAGCGAGGGCCACGGCGTCGACGACAGCGATCTGCGCGGACTGCTGAAGCAGTCATCCGCGATCAATCGCGCACAGGACATTCGGACGCCGGTGCTCTTCATTCATGGGGATCGTGACAGCGTCGCGCCGTTGCGGGATTCGGTGTCACTAAACGCGCTGCTCAACGAGCGCTGTGACTGCTCGAAACTGATCGTCGTGCGCAACGGCGATCACTCCTTCAACTTCAAGGATCCCGCCAAGGCGGCAAACAGCTGGTATGCCACGCTCGACTGGCTCGCCCGCTACCTGAAAGCCTGAGGCACATTCGGAAAGACATCATGGCGAAACAAGCAGACAACACTGCACGGCAGGACGAGCGGGAAGCATCACTCTACCCGATCAGAACAGTCTCCACGCTGACCGGGGTCAACACCGTCACATTGCGCGCCTGGGAACGTCGCTACGGACTGATTCGCCCGACCCGCACGGCTTCCGGGCATCGTCTCTACACCCAGGCGCAAATTGATCTCATCAACCGGGTCCTGGTACTGCTCGACAAGGGCATTGCCATCAGCCAGGTGCGTGCGGCGCTCGACTCCACGGTAGAACCGCAGGCCCCGGGCGAGGCGCAGGCCGGCCCCTGGCAGCGCTATCTGGAACGCATGGTGAGTGCCATTGTCCGCTTCGACGAGAACGGGCTCGAAGAAAGCTACAACGAGGCGCTCTCGCTCTACCCGGTGGATATGGTGACGCGCCACCTGTTGCTGCCATTGCTGACCGAACTCGGCAAACGTTGGGAAACCGCCGAAGGCAGTATCGCCGAAGAGCATTTCTTTGGCGTGTACCTGCGCAACAAGCTTGGTGCCCGATTTCATCACCGCGCGCACGGCAACACCGGACCGCGCCTGCTGCTTGCCTGCCTGCCGGGGGAACTGCACGAGATCGGCGTACTGCTGTTCGCGCTCTCGGCGCACGACAACGGATTTCGCATAGTGCTGCTTGGCGCCAACATGCCGCTCGCAGACTTGCCGGCCGTGGTGCGGCGCGCCGAGATCGATGCCATCGTACTGTCCGGCTCGATCGAACCGGAACCGGAGCTGCTCCCCGAGCGTTTTCCAAAATTAGTCGCCGAGGCACGCGTTCCGGTCTGCGTCGGCGGTCTGACCTCAGTCAGGCATCGCGACGCCATCGTCGAGGCCGGCGCCGTTCCGCTCGGCTCCGATATCGAGCACGGCATTCGCCGGTTGCGCGAAATCACCGCCTAGTCCATCTGCCGGACACGCCCTTTCTCTCCCCGATCTGGAGAACACCATGAGCCAAGCCACCCACGCCGCGATCAACTGGACCGAACAGGGATTCGTGCCGGATGTTGTGATCCGTGCCGGTATCCGCCGCCTGCTGCGCCAACGACTCGATGAGATCCGGGCCAATGACTGCACGGCCGCGACAGCACTGACACAGGCCTTTATCGCCGAGATGCGCCATGCCCCGGTGGCACTGGTACCAGAACTGGCGAACGAGCAGCACTACGAGGTGCCCGCCGAGTTCTTCGGGCATGTGCTTGGCGCGCACCGCAAATACAGTTCCTGCTGGTGGCCAGCCGGTGTCACGAACCTCGATGCCGCCGAAGCGGCCGCGCTCGCTGCCACCTGCGAACACGCGCGCATTTCAGACGGCCAGTCGATTCTTGAACTCGGCTGCGGGTGGGGCTCGCTCACGCTGTGGATGGCGGCGCACTACCCGCGCAGCCGCATCACTGCCGTGTCCAACTCGCACTCGCAGCGCGAACACATTCTTGCCACGGCCGCGAGCCGCGGCCTGACCAACATCGAGGTGATCACGCGTGACATGAATGGCTTCGATGCCGGCGCGCAATTCGACCGCATCGTCTCGGTCGAGATGTTCGAGCACATGCGCAACTGGCCGGAGCTGTTTGGGCGCGTGCACGGCTGGCTCAAGCCGCGCGGCCAGTTCTTCATGCACGTGTTCGTGCATCGCTCCACCCCCTATGCGTTCGTCGAGCGCGACGCAAGCGACTGGATGAGCCGCTATTTCTTCTCCGGCGGCATGATGCCGAGCGATGACCTTGCGCTGTTCTTCCAGGACCATCTCAAAATCGTCAACCGCTGGCGCTGGGATGGCACTCACTACGAGCGCACCTCCAACGCCTGGCTGGCCAACATGGATGCCCGGCGCTCGCAGGTCTTCCCGATTCTCGAGCGCACCTACGGTGCGGCGCAGGCTGAGCAGTGGTGGATGCGCTGGCGGATCTTCTTCATGGCATGCGCCGAACTGTTCGGCTACGAGGCTGGCCAGCAATGGTGGGTGAGCCACTACCTCTTCGAGCGCAAGTGATGAGCACCGGTGCGCTTTCCAACGTGGTCTACGCCAACCGCTCCACGGGGCACGTGCTGGCAAACTTTGCCGCCTTCCAGGCCGGCTGGTTCGCGTGCGTACTGGGCGGCGCCAATGGCGCACCCTGGTTCGGCCTCGGCGTGACCGCGCTGGTAGTCGCCTGGCACCTCGGCACCGCGGCGCGACCCGGCATCGAGGCGCGCCTGCTGGTGCTTGCCGCTGTGCTCGGGGCAACCTGGGACAGCGCGCTGGTGGCACTCGGCTGGATCGACTTTGCGAGCGGCACCCTTTTCGCTGGTATGGCACCGGGCTGGATCGTCGCGCTGTGGGTGCTGTTTGCCACCACACTCAACGTTTCTCTCAACTGGTTGAAGGGTCGCTATTGGCTTGCCGCCGGGCTCGGAGCGGTGGCCGGTCCGCTCGCCTACTACGGTGGCGCCAAACTCGGCGCGGTGGGCTTTCCGGAACCAGTGCTCGCGCTCGGCGCACTGAGCCTCGGGTGGGCGCTGTTCATGCCACTGCTGATGCGCCTTGCCATGCGATTCGACGGCATCGCTGCCGAGCCGGCGCGCTAGAAAGGGGGCACACCCATGTTTGACCTATCTGCCTATCTGCTCGGATTCTCGGTCATGCTCGGTCTCGCTGCTGTCACCTGGCTCGTGAGCCTCGTGAAGCGCGACGTCAGCATCGTCGACAGCATGTGGTCCATCTTCTTTCTTGCCGCGGCGCTGGTGTACGCGGGCGCGCATCCCACGGCGCTGCCGCGCAACGCATTGGTGCTCGTGCTCGTTGCGGTCTGGGCGCTGCGGCTTGCCGGATACCTCACCTGGCGCAACTGGGGCGAACCGGAAGACCATCGCTACCAGAAGATCCGCGCCAACAACCAGCCGCGCTTCGCGCTGAAAAGCCTGTATCTCATCTTCGGACTGCAAGCCGCGCTCGCTTGGGTGGTTTCCCTGCCGCTGCTCGCCGCGATTGCCAGCCCGCGCCCGCTTGGCCTGTTTGACTATGCCGGCGCCGCACTCGCGGTCTTCGGAATTCTGTTCGAGACCATTGGTGACTGGCAGCTGGCACGCTTCAAGGCCAATTCGGCCAACCGCGGCCGGGTCCTCGACACCGGCCTGTGGCGCTACACGCGCCATCCAAATTACTTCGGCGAGTGCTGCGTGTGGTGGGGCTTTTACCTGATTGCGCTGTCGGCGGGCGGCTGGTGGAGCGTTGTCGCTCCGCTGCTGATGACATTGCTGCTGCTCAAGGTGTCGGGTGTGGCAATGCTCGAGCGCGACATCGGCGAACGACGCCCTGCCTATCGCGATTACGTCGCGCGCACCAACGCGCTCCTCCCCGGCCCGCCGCGCGCGGGCCATTCCGCGGCCCGGGTGGCCAATCACTGACGGAGAATCTCGCATGCGAGTGCATCACACTTTTCGTCACTGGCTGCCACTCGGGCTGCTGCTTTTTGCGTTCATCGCGCCGGCCCAGGCCGAGTCGCGGGCCTGGAATTTCCGCGTGTTTCTCGATGATCGGGAGATCGGCTACCACCATTTCACCCTGCGCGCCCAGGGCGAGGAACGCGAACTCAAGAGCGAGGCGCGCTTCAACGTCGAGCTGCTGTTCTTCACCGCCTATCGCTACACGCACGAGGCGACCGAGCGCTGGCGCGGTCAATGTCTCTCGGAACTGCGCGCCCAGACCAATGACAACGGCCGGCGCTACCAGCTCGAGGCTGCGCGCATCGGCGAACGGCTGGTCGTGGCAAAGACTCGCGGACGCGAAGACCTGCACGGATGCGTCATGACGTTCGCCTACTGGAATCCCCGGATGCTCAATCAGGGACGCCTGCTGAACGCGCAGACCGGCGAGTATGTGAATGTCACGGTCACGCCAGGCGGGGAAGAAACGCTGTTGGTGCGCGGCAACCCGGTGATGGCGCGGCGCTATGCGCTGCGCGGGCCAGACCTCGCCATCGATCTCTGGTACTCACCGAGCAACGAATGGCTGGCGCTTGAGTCGACGACGGAGGGCGGACGACGCCTTCGCTACCAGATCAACTGAACGAGGACGCCATCATGACAAGACTGCTGCTACCGATCGCTGCACTGCTGGGACTCAGCGCCTGCCAGACGGTCTCGCACCCCCCAATCGCGCTCGCCGAAAAGGTCGACCTCCAGCGCTTCATGGGCGACTGGTACGTCATTGCCAATATCCCGACCTTCATCGAGAAGGGCGCGCACAATGCCATCGAGTCGTACCGGCTCGCCGATGACGGCACCATCGAGACCACGTTTACCTTCCGGGCCGATGGCTTCGACGGCGAGGCGAAACGCTACACCCCGCGCGGCTTCGTGTTCGACCGCGAGTCGAACGCGGTATGGGGCATGCAGTTCATCTGGCCGATCAAGTCCGATTTCCGCATCGTCTATCTCACCCCCGACTACTCGCAGACCGTGATCGGGCGCGAGGCGCGCGACTACGTGTGGATCATGGCGCGCACGCCGAGCATTTCGGAGCAGGACTACCGCCGCATCCTTTCCTTCCTGGCCGCGCAGGGCTACGACGTCTCGCGCATCCAGAAGGTCCCGCAACGCTGGAGCTGACCCGGCACAACGACGATGAACGCATCGGGACGCAATCACTGGTGGCTCGCCCTCGCCCGCTGGATCGATAACCAGGCCGGCGGCAGCACGGCGCGCGAGGAATCGCGCCAGATCGACTGGCCGCGCGTGTTGCCGTTTCTGCTCATGCATCTTGGCTGCCTGGGCGTGTGGTGGGTGGGCGTGAGCGCCACGGCCGTGGCAGTGGCGGTCGCCCTCTACGCGGTGCGCATGTTCGCCATTACCGGCTTCTATCACCGCTACTTTTCGCACCGCGCGTTTCGCACCTCGCGTGCGATGCAGTTCCTGTTTGCGTTGCTGGGAGCCTCGGCCGTGCAGCGCGGGCCGCTATGGTGGGCCTCGCACCACCGCCATCATCATGCCAACTCCGATGCGCCGGCCGACAGTCATTCGGCTCGACAGCATGGCTTTGCCTGGAGCCACGCCGGCTGGTTTCTGGCACGGGCAAATTTCGCCACCCGCCGCGAGCGCGTCCCCGATCTCGCGCGCTATCCGGAGCTGCGCTTTCTGGACCGCTTTGATGTGCTGGTTCCGCTTCTGCTCGCACTGGGGCTTTACGGGGCCGGCGAGTGGCTGGCGCACGCGGCGCCAGCGCTCGGCACTGATGGCCTGCAGTTCGTGGTATGGGGATTCTGCATCTCGACCGTTGTGCTCTACCACGCCACCTTCACGATCAACTCGCTGGCGCATCGCATCGGCTGGCGCCGCTACGCCACCCATGACGACTCGCGCAACAACCTGTGGCTTGCGCTGCTCACCTTCGGCGAGGGCTGGCACAACAACCATCATCACTATCCGGCCTCGGCCCGCCAGGGCTTCTACTGGTGGGAGGTCGATTTCACGTACTACGGACTGCGCCTGCTCGCCGCGCTGGGGCTTGTCTGGGAAATGAAACCCGTGCCCGCCACGGTGCGCGCCGCCAACCGCATCTCGCCCCGGAGCCAGTCATGAAAATCGCCATCATCGGGACCGGCATCGCCGGCAACGTCGCCGCTTTTCACCTGCAGCGCGGACACGACATCAGCGTGTTCGAGGCCGGCGGCCATGTCGGCGGTCATACCCACACGCACACCGTCACCGCTGGCGGCGAAACCCATGCTATCGACACCGGTTTCATCGTCTTCAACGACTGGACGTACCCGAACTTCATCGAATTGCTGACCGAACTCGGCGTCGAATCGCAACCGAGCGACATGAGCTTCTCGGTGCGCGTGGAAAATGACGGCCTCGAGTACAACGGCACGTCGCTGAACAGTTTGTTCGCCCAGCGGCGCAACCTGTTCCGCCCCTCCTTCCATCGCATGATCCGGGACATCCTGCGCTTCAACCGCGAGTCGCTGAAGCTGCTCGTCCGCGGCGAGGAAGTCGCGCTTGGCGAGTACCTCGAGACCCAGGGCTACTCGCGCGAGTTCATCGATCACTATCTCATTCCGATGGGTGCGGCTATCTGGTCGACCGACCCGACGCGCATGCTCGGCTTCCCGGCGCGCTACTTCGTGCGCTTCCTGCACAACCACGGCATGCTCTCGGTCGATGAGCGTCCCCAGTGGCGCGTCATTCGTGGCGGCTCGGCACGCTATGTCGACAAGCTCACCGCGCCGTTTGCCGATCGCATCCGGCTCAATACGCCTGTGGAGTCCGTGCGCCGGCTGCCAGACCGGGTGCTGGTGAAGGCCCGCGGACAGGAGGCCGAACGCTTCGATCACGTGTTCTTCGCCTGTCACTCCGACCAGGCGCTGGCATTGCTCGCCGATGCGAACAGGCTCGAGCGCGAGGTGCTTGGCGCGATTCCCTACCAGGAAAACGAGGTGGTGCTGCATACCGACAGTTCGCTCTTGCCGCGCCGCCGGCTGGCCTGGGCGGCCTGGAACTACCACGTCCCTGCCGAGGCAGGGGAACGAGTGGCGCTGACTTACAACATGAATATCCTTCAGAACCTCAAGGCGCGCGAAACGTTCTGCGTGACGCTCAACCGCACCGACCAAATCCATCCGGACCGGATCATCAAGCGTCTCACCTACCATCATCCGCTCTACACGCGGGCCGCAGTAGCGGCGCAAGCACGCCAACACGAGGTCAACGGCGCAAACCGCGCGTATTTCTGCGGCGCCTACTGGCGCTATGGCTTTCACGAGGACGGCGTGGTGAGCGCCCTGAAAGCCCTCAAGCACTTCGAACGGACAGCTTATGCACAGCGCGATCTATCGCGGGTGGGTTAGGCACCGGCGCTTTGCGCCGCGTGCGCACGCCTTCGGCTACCGCCTGTTCATGATGTATCTCGACCTGGCGGAGCTGGATCGCGTGTTTCGCGGTCGCTGGCTCTGGTCGACGCGCCGCCTTGCACTGGCACGCTTTCATCGTGAAGACCATCTCGGTGACGCGCGCGTGCCGCTCGATCGCGCCGTGCGGGACCTCGTCGAACGCGATACCGGTCGCCGGCCGGCCGGGCCGATCCGGCTGCTTACCCACCTGCGCTACTTCGGCTACGGCTTCAATCCGGTGAGCTTCTATTACTGCTTCGACGCGACCGGTACGCGTGTCGAGACCATCGTCGCGGAGGTCAACAACACGCCCTGGGGGGAGCAGCACTGCTACGTGCTGAGCGACTCGCTCAATGACGACGTCGCCCGGAACAAGCGCTATCGCTTTGCCAAGGATTTTCACGTCTCGCCGTTCATGCCGATGGAGGTGGGCTACGACTGGCGCTTCGGCCCGCCGGAAGCGACGCTCAACATACACATGCGCCTCAACGGCGAGGCCAAGGTGTTTGATGCCACGCTTCACCTTGAACGATCGCCGCTCACCGGCGCCAATCTCGCGCGCGTGCTTGCGGCGTTTCCGCTCATGACGCTCAAGATCATTGCCGCCATTCACTGGGAAGCGCTCAAGCTCTGGCTGAAGCGCGTCCCGGTCCATACCCATCCGAAGAAACTCATGCACGGAGGCGCCGATCCGGCGAAACAGCCATGAAGACCACGACACTCGATACTCGCATCAACCCCCAGATCACTCCGAAGCCGCGCTTTCTCGATGCGCTCGCCGAACGCGCCTTGCGTGCGCGACTCACAGGACTCAAGGATGGCCTGCTCATGCTGGTTGATGGCGGGCAAGTCGACTACTACGGCCAGCGCACCGAGCGCTGCCCGCTGTCGGCCACCGTGCACGTGCACGATGGGCGTTTCTACAGCGAAATCGCTTTTGGCGGATCGGTCGGCGCGGGCGAAGCCTACATGCTCGGCTACTGGAGCGTGAACGACCTCACCGCGCTGGTTCGCATCCTCACCCAGAACCGCGAAGTACTCGATGGCATGGAAACCGGGCTCGCACGGCTCACGGCACCGGTCCAGAAGGCGCTGCACTGGGCGGCACGCAATACGCGTACGGGCAGCCGGCGCAACATCGCCGCGCACTATGACCTCGGCAACGACTTCTTCGCCCTGTTCCTCGATCCAACCATGATGTATTCGAGTGCGATCTTCGAGCGCGCCGACATGACCCTCGAAGAGGCGCAGCTCGCCCGCCTCAACCGCATTTGCCGCAAGCTCGATCTCCAACCCTCCGATCACCTGCTTGAAATCGGAACCGGATGGGGCGGCATGGCGATCCACGCGGCCACCCACTACGGCTGCCGCGTGACAACAACCACTATTTCGCGCCAGCAGTATGAGCTGGCGCAACAGCGCATCCGCGACGCCGGGCTTGAGGATCGCATCACGCTGTTGCTCGAGGACTACCGTGATCTCGACGGTCAATACGACAAACTGGTATCGATCGAGATGATCGAGGCGGTCGGGCACCAGTATTACGACACGTTCTTCGCCAAGTGCAACGAACTGCTGAAACCGAGTGGGCTCATGTTGCTGCAAGCCATCACCATCGCCGACCAGCGTTATGAGCAAGCGCGCAAATCGGTCGATTTCATCCAGCGCCACATTTTCCCCGGCAGCTGCATCCCCTCGGTCACGGCCATGACGAGCTCGATCACGCGCGCCACTGACATGCGCCTGGTGCACCTCGAAGACATCGGGCCCGACTACGCCACGACGCTGCGGATGTGGCGCGAAAACCTGGTCCACAACATCGAGCGGGTACGGGCGCTGGGTTACCCGGAGAGCTTCATTCGCATGTGGGAGTTCTATTTCTGCTACTGCGAGGGCGGCTTCGCCGAACGCGCCATCAGCGATGTACACATGCTGCTCGCCAGGCCAGGCAACCGGCGCACGCGCATCGTGCCGCGCCTCGGATAACCTATGAGCGTCGCGCTTGTCTGGTTCCGGCGCGATCTGCGGTTGACTGACAACGCTGCGCTGGCACACGCCCTCGATACCGCCGAGCGGGCGGTGCCGGTGTACGTGCACATGCCGGATGGATTCAGCAACTGGTCGCCGGGTGCGGCCTCGCGCTGGTGGCTGCACCACAGCCTCGCGGCACTGGATGCCAGCGTCGCCAAACTCGGTTCGCGCCTCGTCATCCGGCGCGCCGGTTCAGAACTGGCCGGCCTGCGCGCCCTTATTAAGGAAAGCGGCGCGAGGCTGGTGTGCTGGAACCGGCTCTATGAGCCGGCCGAAGCCGCGCGCGACGCCGCGATTGCCGACGCGCTGCGGCTCGACGGCGTGGAAGTCGCGACCTTTCCCGGTCATTTACTGCTTGAGCCCGGGGCGCTGCGCACCGGCAGCGGCGGGCCCTATCGCGTGTACACGCCCTTCTCCCGTGTCGCGCGCGAGCGGGTCATGACCGGCGTCACGCAAGCCGCACCGCGCGCGCTTTCCGCGGTTCCTCCCGCGATCCGGTCAGATCCGCTCGCTTCGCTTGAGCTGCTGCCGCGCATCCGGTGGGACACGGGTCTCGGTCGCACCTGGCAGCCCGGAGAAGGCGGCGCGCACAGGCGCCTGCAGGCGATCGGGAAGAAACTCGCCGACTATGCCGCGCAGCGCGACGTTCCGGCTGCCGACGGCACCTCGGGTCTCTCGCCGCATCTGCACTTCGGCGAGGTGACGCCGGGCCAGGTGTGGCGCGCGGTAACGGAGCATGCCGCCGATCAGCGCCAAGCCGGCGTGATTCGCGGAGCCGAGACCTTTGAACGCGAGCTCCTGTGGCGCGAGTTCGCGCATCATGTGCTGCATCACTTTCCGCACACACCCGATGCACCGCTCGATCCGCGTTTTGAGAAGTTCCCGTGGCGCCACTCAGATACCATGCTCCGTGCCTGGCGACGCGGCGAAACCGGCTTTCCGATCGTTGATGCCGGTATGCGCGAGCTGTGGCAGACCGGTTTCATGCACAACCGGGTGCGCATGATCACGGCGTCGTTTCTCACCAAGCACGCGCGCCTCGACTGGCGTGAGGGCGCAAAATGGTTCTGGGATACGCTGGTGGATGCCGATCTCGCCAACAATACGCTCAACTGGCAGTGGGTGGCGGGCTGCGGCGCGGATGCCGCGCCCTACTTCCGCATTTTCAACCCCGTGCTGCAAAGCGAGAAGTTCGACCCGCACGGTGATTATCTGGCGCGCTGGCTGCCGGAGTTAAAACGGCTATCACCGAAGTACCGTCACGCGCCATGGAAGGCACCGGCAGCGGCACTTGCCGAGGGCAACATTTCACTCGGCGAAGACTATCCCCGGCCGCTACTCGATCTGGCCGAGGAGCGCGCACAGGCGCTGGCCGCGTTCCGCGGGCAAGGCGCACGGACTGGAGCGCTGCCGTCGGTACGCCGGCGTCCCGACTAGGGTTTCCTGGCCTTGTGAAAACCGATCATCCCGCCGAGGAGGGACTTGGCGGAAACGTCCCGGAAGCCGACGTGTTCCAACATCTCCGTGAACTCCGCCGCTGAATAGAACATGCTGAGCGTCTGGATAAAGTACTGCTTGCAGTTGCGCGCTGCCGGGCTGCTGCGAAACACCAACGCGGTGAAATTCAGACACAAACGAAGATAGGCGTAGTAAAGCCGCTCGACAACGCGGCTTGCCGGCCGAAGCATGTCGCAATGATAGAAATGTCCGCCCGGCTTGAGTACCCGGAAGATCTCGGTGCTCACATCCATTATGCGCAGGTGGCGTGACGCCCACTGCAACGTCACGACGTCGAAGTGATTGTCCGGGAAGGGCAACACATGCACATCGCCGATCGTGCTGTCGATGTGGAAACCCTCCCGCGCGGCACGCTCGCGCCCAACCTGCTGCATCGCCGCGCTGCGATCCATGGCGTGAACCTGCAGGTCCGGCTGCTTGCGCAACAGGGCGATCCCCACCGCGTTCGTGCCCGCACAAACATCCAGCACGCGCTGACCGCTCTTGACATCGATGGTGGCGAGAAAGCTGTCGCGAAACCGGTTCCACTGTCCCAGGCTCGCGACGTGATTGGCCCGATCGTAGTACTTCGCCACGTCGGCGAAGACGTCATTCAGCTCCTGCGTCCAGACCTGCTGGAAGCGGCGCTCGCGCAGGTCCTCATGGTCACCAAATGCCGCCGTGCGCTCACCGTTTGCCATGCCCTGTCTCCTGATCTCTAAAGATTGTTGTGATGCAATTCTGACCCGGACACGGGTTCGCCGCCTAGGCTTCGCCGTCCGGAAAAAACTAGTTGTGCAGCCACCCTCAATTCCGTCCCTCGGCCTGCCAATAGCGATAAACCGCCCCGGCGGCATCCGGCAGCGCATCACAAAGCCCCACATAAGCGGGGTCCATTAGACCGCGCATCTCGGAAAGTCTGAATATGACGCTGAGCGGCGTGTCCAGCATACCACGCGCCTCGCGCGTCCAGCGCTCACGAAAGAGCGCGAAACCCGCCACGAAGCCTCGGCACCACAACTGGGCATTGACATGCGTGTCACCGGCACTGTCACGCACGTACTCCAGCACGGGGCGGAAACCGGCCTCGCCGCGCAGCCCCATCTCGATCTCCTGATAAAGCCGCATCGCGAGGCCAAGCATTTCCTGCGCGTCGTTACCACTCTCGAACACCGGCTCGTCGAACATGAGCCGCAACCATTCGGAGGATTCGAGCAACTCCGGGCCACTTGCCACCGCGGTCAGAAAGCCGTGCGCGTGTGACAGCCCCATGGCCTCCGGCCCGCAGGCACCCGAATGCAGAAATCGGTCGAGTCGCGCGAGATCCGACTGACTGAGCGGGCCGCTTTGTTCCGGAAGCATTTTGGCATGCTCGCTCCTGCCAGCAGGAAAGGTCAAGTCATGGCGACTCAAGGCCAACGAAACAACGGAAGCGCCCTTCCTGGCAGGATTACGCCGGACCGGCCGCGCCTTCAGCGATTCGTCCAGTATCGGTTCATCTCGAGGTAGGTGAACGATGCCGTCCAACTGATCATGAGAAGCCCGGTCAGTGCCTCGACGCCGGCGAGCATGCGCAGCGGCCCGAGTGGATAGATATCGCCAAGGCCGAGCGAAGTGTAGGTCTCGATCGAGAAATACAGGAAACTCGTGAAGCTGTCGCGGAACTGCCCGCCGAAGGCACCCAGGCCAAAATGGTCCTTCAACAGAAAGTAAGCCCCGGCAAAGATGGAGACGTGGGAGGCATGGCTCAGCATGGCCCCCAGCACCGCCGCCAGCACCTTGGCCCGACGCGGAACCAGAGTAATGCGTGGCAAGAGCTGGTTAAGGTGACTGAGCGCTTCATAATGCAGATACGTGCTGAACACGACGAGCAGCACACAGACCATTACAGCAAAAAGCATCGTTATCCCTTCCCTGCTTCAACAGGCGCTACGAGATCGGAATCCCTTGCCGGAATGAATGTCTCGTGAACCGGTACGGCGCTGCCGGTAGCACGATCGAATTCTGCCCATGCCACTCCATTCTTGCCGCGGCGCTTCACCGAATACATGAGTCGATCGGCGATGCGGACCGCCTCCGCGGCCCGCCCCGGTTGCTCCCGGAATGCCACCGCACCAACGCTGCAGGTAATTCCGACCTTATCGCTGGGCGCGAGCGCCGCCATGCGCGTTCGAAGCTTCTCCACCAGCACCTGCGCACCGGCGAGTTCGGTGTCGGGCAGCAGGAGGGCAAATTCGTCACCGCCCAGACGGGCGACGCTGTCGGTGCGGCGGACAATCTCGGTCATGGTCTGGGCGAATTCCCTAAGCACCCGGTCTCCCTCGCTATGACCGAAACTGTCGTTAATAGTTTTAAGATTATCCAGATCGATGTAGACGAGCACGAAAGCACTCGGTTTACGCCGCGCAAAGGCCATGATTTCCTCAAGCCGTTCCTTAAAAGCCCGCGGGTTCAGCACTGCCGTGAGCGCATCGGTCCTGGCCAGCTGATACTCGCTTGAAAGCCGGGAGCGCAGCGCATTCAGGAGAAAGGCATTGATATACAGGAATGCAAGCACGACGAACGCGTTCCATATCGAAATGGCGGGATGCCGAACCGAGTGCGCGGCCAGAAAATCTCCGGTCAGCCACACCATGCCTGACAACAGCGTAACGGCGAGGCCATCGCTCCAGCCTGCATACCAGGTTGCCACGGCAACCGGACCAAAATAGAAGACCGAGAACGAGATTTCGTAGCCGGTCAGATAGTCGACTGCGCCCACAAACAGCACGCCAACGATCGCGATGACACGAATCGCACTGCGCGACAACCGTTCGAATCGATCGTGCGTGAGCGTTAGCCAGCGATAGCTCATATCGGTACCGGCGGGGAGGAGTTGCTGCCTCAGCACAGTATAGGCTGCGGCCAACACGGCATTTTCGGCCGAGAATTACGGTCCGCCCGAAGTGTCAGGGGCGCAGGACGAACGCCGTGCGCAGCAGCGCGATGACGGTCTTGCCGTCCACGTACTCGCCGTTTTGGGCTCGCTCAAGGGCTGCGGGAAACGGCAGCCAGTGCACTTCGAACGCTTCGTGCGCCTCGGCGTTCATTGCCACATGCGTGAGACCGTGAGCGAGAAAAAGATGCACGACCTCGGTAAACACGCCAGGTGAGCTCACCACCTTACCGAGCGATTGCCAGTCCTCGGCCCGCACGCCGGCCTCTTCTTCCAGCTCGCGCATTGCGGTGGCGAGCGGTGACTCGCCGGGGTCGAGCTTGCCGGCCGGAATCTCCCACAGCCACCCGCCCATCGCGTGCCGGTACTGGCGCAGCAAACAAACCTTATTGTCGGCATCTATCGCCACCACGCCCGCGCCGCCCGGATGATGCACGATCTCGAACTCGGCCTGTGCGCCGTTCGGCAGAGTGACCTGCTCGAGTGCGAGCCGCACGATGCGGCCGTCGAAGATGGTGCGCGAGGACGTCGCCACGGTCAGCGCACCCGCAACACGAGCTTGCCCGCCGTGTGGCCCGTCATGCTGCGCTCGAAGGCGCGCGCGGCGTCGGCGAGCGGCATTTCCTCGATAGCGGGCGGCTGGATGTCGCCCTCCTCCAACAGATCCGCGAGTGCCGTAAGTTCGGCGCCATCGGGGTTGACGAACACGTAACCGGAACGCACACCGTATTTCGCGTTAAGGGTCTCGTCCGGTTTCTCGCGAATCGAAACGATGTGCCCACCACGCTTGAGCGCGCCGAGACTCTTGCGGTACACGTCTCCGCCAACCGTATCGAAGACGTGATCAACACCTTCCGGCACCGCCCGTTTTATCGCTGCGACGAAGTCCTCGGTGGTGTAGTCGATCACATGATGTGCGCCGAGCGCGCGCACGTAGTCATGGTGACCGCGGCTGGCCGTGGCATACACGGTGGCGCCGATATGGCGCGCGAGCTGCACGCCAATGCCGCCCACGCCTCCAGCGGCAGCGTGGATCAGGATAGTCTGATCGGTCGTGAGCAACGCGCAATCAAACAGCGACTGCCATGCCGTAAGGCCGACAAGCGGGATAGCCGCGGCCTGCGCAAAGCTAACGTTGTGCGGCATCGGCGCCACCACCGAGGCATCAACCGCCACGTACTCGCAGTAGGTGCCCCACTGGATGACGGGCTTGCGGCAGTAGGCGAATACGCGCTCGCCGCCCTTCCAGGCAGCAACATTCTTGCCTACCGCCTTGATCGTGCCAGCCGCATCCCAACCAGGGATGATCGGGAACTGGTTCGGAATGCGGTCCTTGAGGTCGCCACGGCATACCTTCCAGTCCACAGGGTTCACGCTGGTATAGGCGATCTCGATCAGAACTTCGTTGTCAGCGGGAACGGGCGTGGGCAACTCGATGAGCCTGAGCTGCTCGGGCCCACCGTAGGCCTGGATAGCGATCGCCTTCATGATGGTCTCCTTGCGAGGAACTGGTCGCAGCTTACCATTGCACCACGTGCACCGGCTCGAGCGCGCGACCGAGGAACAGCTCGCCGATGCGCTGGAAGCGCTGCGGCACGTCGGTGACAAAGAACTCGTGGCGCGCCTCGCCGTGGTGCGCAAGGTCGCGCGCTGCAAGCAATGCCTCAGTCTCCTCGGCCACGGTCTCGGCGGAATCGACCAACGTCACCGCGGGTCCCACCACTTCGCCCAGCAACGGTTTCAGCAGTGGGTAGTGCGTACAACCCAGCACCAACGTGTCGATGCGCTCCGCCAGTAGCGGCGCGAGGTACTCCTGGGCGGTTAGGCGCGTGACCGGATGCTCCAACCAGCCTTCCTCCACCAGCGGCACGAATAGCGGGCAGGCCTGGGAACGCACCGTGACGGAGGCCTCGTGCGCATGGATGGCACGCTGGTAGGCGCCACTGGCAACGGTGGCGAGCGTGCCAATCACGCCGACTTGTTTGCTGCGGGTAGTGCGCGCAGCGACGCGCGCGCCAGCCTCGATCACATCCAGCACCGGCACTGGCGAGAGATCGCGGATAGCCTGGGCTGCAACGGCCGCCATGGTGTTGCATGCGACTATGAGCAACTTCACCTGGCGCGCCAGCAGGAACTCGGTGATCTGCGTGGCGTAGTGGGCAATGGTCTCGACCGATTTCACGCCGTAGGGCACGCGCGCGGTGTCGCCGAAATAGAGAATGCTCTCCTGTGGCATGCGCTGCATGAGGGCGCGCATGACGGTGAGACCGCCAATGCCGGAGTCGAAGACCCCGATCGGGAAGCGCGCCGCCGGGGTCATCGGCTCGAGGCCAGAAAAATGGTTGCCAGAAGCAGCATGTGATGTGTGGGAAAGCCCGCGCATTGTAGCGTCGGACGCGAGAAGCCGGATAGAGCGCATGCCATCGTGGCGGCGATGCTAGTGCCGGTGGGGCCGGTTGCTACAATAGGCGGCCCTGCATGCCGTGGAGTCGCCTCGTCGTACCGACGCATGAATCCCGCCCTCGCCACTCGCATCCGCGAGATCCCGTATAACTACACCTCGTTCTCTGACCGTGAGATCGTCATTCGCCTGCTCGGGCAGGAGATGTGGGAGGTACTGAACGAGCTGCGCGGCAAGCGCGTGACCGGACGCTCGGCGCGCATGCTGTTCGAGGTGTTGGGCGACATCTGGGTGGTCGAGCGCAATCCATTCCTGCAGGATGACCTGCTCGAGAATCGCGGCCGGCGCGCGCTGCTCATCGAGGCGCTGCATCACCGGCTGAACCAGATCGTCGAGCGGGCACGCGGCAATCCGCTCGCGCTGCAGCTCGCCGAGGCCGCACGCCGGGCGGTGGAACGCTTCGAGGCCTGGTTCCCGCAACATGACGAATTGCGCCGGCAATTGCGGCGCCGGCTCGGGCGGGCGACCCGGCGCGACAACATCGACTTCAGCGGCATCGCGCGCGTCTCACATGCAACTGACGCCTCCGACTGGCGAGTGGAATTTCCGCTGGTGGTAGTGAGCCCGGACAGCGAGGAGGAAGTGGCCGATATCGTGGCCGGCTGCGCGGAACTCGGGCTGCCGATCATTCCACGCGGTGGCGGCACCGGCTACACCGGCTCGGCGGTGCCGCTTGACGCGCGCACCGTGGTGATCAACACCGAGAAACTCGAGGGGCTCGGGCCTATCGAGACGCGTGAGCTGCCGGGCGTGGCACGGCCGGTGGCGACGGTGCGCGCCGAAGCGGGCGTGGTGACGCGGCGGGTGGCCGAGCGCGCCGAAGGGGCGGGATATGTATTTGCGGTAGACCCCACTTCGCAGGATGCCTCGTGTATCGGTGGCAATGTGTCGATGAACGCCGGCGGAAAGAAGGCCGTGCTATGGGGCACGGCGCTCGATAACCTCGTCTCCTGGCGGATGGTGACGCCGCAGGCCGAATGGCTGGAAGTCGAACGGCTCGATCACAACCTGGGCAAGATCCACGATGTCCCCCAGGCACGCTTTCGGGTAACGCGCTATCAGCGCGATGGGCACACGCCGACGGGCGAACCGGAGACCATCACCCTGACTGCAGCGGAGCTGCGCAAACCCGGCCTGGGCAAGGATGTCACCAACAAATACCTCGGGGGGCTGCCCGGTATCCAGAAGGAAGGCTGCGACGGCATCATCACTTCGGCCGTGTTCGTCCTGCACCGCATGCCCGCGCACCTGCGCACCGTGTGCCTGGAGTTTTTCGGCGCGGACTTGCACAAGGCCGTACCAGCCATCGTCGAAATCAAGCACCACGTCGACGGGCTGGCGGACGTGCAGCTTGCCGGCATGGAACACCTCGACGAGCGATATGTGCGCGCGGTGCGCTACTCGACCAAGGCGGCGCGCCCGGAATTGCCCAAGATGGTGCTGCTGATCGATATCGCCTCGGACGATGAGGCGGCCGTCGGCGCCGCGGCTTCGGCCATCGTGCGGCTTGCTAATGCGCGCGAGGCCGAGGGCTTCATCGCTGCAAGCCCCGAAGCGCGCAAGCGCTTCTGGTCCGATCGCGCCCGCACCGCGGCGATCGCGGCACACACCAACGCCTTCAAGGTAAACGAGGACGTGGTGATCCCGCTCGAGCGGCTGTCCGAGTACAACGACGGCATCGAGCGCATCAACATCGAGATGTCGACGCGCAACAAGCTGCGCATGGTCGACGCGGTGCGCGCCTACCTCGCCACCGACATGCCCGAACGCCGGCAGGTGGTAGCCGGGCAAGCGCCGGATTTCGAACCAAATGCGGAGGCCGACGCGATCTTCGAGGCCAAGCGCACGGCCGCACGTGCACAGCTCGAATCGATCCGGGCCCGATGGATGGCAATCCTTGAGTCGCTTGACGCACCGGCCGAGATGCATCCGGAGCTGCTGGGCGAGGCTTCACACGCCGCGCTCACCGCCGACGAAACGCTGTTTCGTCTGCTGCAGCGCCGGGCACTGCGTATCTCGTACCGCCAGAACATTGAACGACCACTCAAGGAAATCTTCTGGGGCGAAGAATTCGCCGGGGTGCGCACGCGCCTCGACGCGATCCATGCCGGGATCCGTTCTGGCCGGATATTCGTCGCCACACACATGCACGCCGGCGACGGCAACGTACACACCAATATTCCGGTCAACTCCAACGACTACCAGATGCTGCACGAGGCCGATGGCATCGTCGACCGCGTGATGGCGCTGGCGCAGGCTCTTGGTGGCGTGATCTCCGGGGAGCACGGCATCGGTCTCACCAAGATGAAGTACCTGGATACCGCGGCAGTGCGTGCCTTCGCGGGCTACAAGCAGCGCGTCGACCCGCGCGGGCTATTTAATCCCGGCAAGCTCCTGCCGAACTCCGGTCTGGATGTCGCCTACACCCCGTCGCTTCGTCTGGTGGAGCGAGAGGCGCTGATCCTCGAAGCAAGCGAGCTGGGTGAACTCAACCAGATGGTTAAGAACTGCCTGCGCTGCGGCAAGTGCAAACCCAAATGCAACACTCATGTGCCGCGCGCGAATCTGTTGTATTCACCGCGCAACAAGATTCTTGCCACCGGCCTGATCATCGAGGCCTTCCTCTACGAGGAACAAACGCGGCGCGGCATCTCGGTCCGCCATTTTGACGAGATGGGCGATGTCGCCGATCACTGTACGGTCTGCCACAAATGCCTGCAGCCGTGCCCGGTAGACATCGATTTTGGCGACGTGTCGGTGCGCATGCGCGGCATCCTCAAGGCGCGCGGCAAGAAGCGCATTTCGCTTGGTACGCGCGCTTCGATGGCTTTCCTGAACATGACTGACCCCGCCACGATCAAGCTCATGCGCGCGGCGCTGGTCGGGTGGGGTTATCCAATGCAGCGCCTCGGCTATCGTCTCGCGAAGGCGATGTGGCTGCTGCGCGCACGCCCCCCACGCGCGACGACTGGACCAACACCGGTAGTGGCTCAGGTCATCCACCTGGTACGCAAACCGCTGCCGGCGCGGCTGCCCTCACGCACCACGCGTGCGCTGCTCGGCATTGAGGACGACAAGCTGATTCCAATCCTGCGCGACCCGGCGAAAGTCACGGAGGATACGGAGGCGGTGTTCTATTTCCCCGGTTGCGGCAGTGAGCGGCTGTTCAGCCAGGTGGGGCTAGCGACGCTCGCCATGCTCTACGATCTGGGCGTGCAGACGGTGCTGCCACCGGGGTATCTGTGCTGCGGCTACCCCCAGCTCTCGGCCGGCGACACCGCGCGCGGCACCTCGATTTCGGTGAATAACCAGGTGCTATTTCACCGCGTGGCCAATACGCTCAACTACCTCGACATCAAGACGGTACTCGTGTCCTGCGGTACTTGCATCGATCAGTTATTGAAGTACCAATTTGAGAAGATTTTCCCCGGTTGTCGGCTGCTCGACATCCATGAGTACCTAATGGAAAAAGGGGTTCGGCTCGAAGGTACGAACGGAGTCAAGTACCTCTATCACGATCCCTGCCATACGCCGATGAAACACTACAAGCCGACCAAAGTGGCCGCGGAGCTGCTGGGGCAGGAGGTAGCGCTGTCGGACCGCTGTTGCGGGGAGGCCGGCACGTTCGCCGTGTCGCGTCCGGACGTGGCAACCCAGGTCCGTTTCCGGAAAGCCGAGGTGTTGCACGCCGGTATCGCGCAACTCACCGGCAGCAAACGTGCTGTCGATGGAAATGTAAAGCTGCTCACCTCCTGCCCGGCCTGCCAACAGGGACTCGCACGTTACGAGCCCGAGACCGGCCTCCAGACCGATTACATCGTTGTGGAGCTTGCCAATCGCCTTCTGGGCGAACGCTGGCAGGAACGCTTCGTAAGCAGCGTTAGTCTGGGAGGCATGGAGAAGGTACTGCTCTGACCCGGCGGCACCGGACAAGCGCTTGATTTCCGGGCGCGCACGACAACGAGTGGCGCCCAGCCGCGGGCGCGAATCAGGCCGCCGAAAGACGAATCTGAATGGGTAGGTACTGCGCCGGATCGATGCCAACGGCGGCCGGTTCGAGCACGTGCTCGATTTCGCAGGTGCGACCCTCCGGCGTACGACGCTCCACCATGTTTACCAGCGGACGGTCGGTGTAGGGCGTCATATCCGGCTTGCGCACCAGCACGACGCGCGGTTTGAGACGCTGCTTGCGGTTCATGGTAGCGACTACCGCCACCTCGCCCGTGTTGAGCTGCACGATGCTGCCGATCGGGTAGATGCCGAGGCACTGGATGAACTTCTCGACCATTTCCGGATGGAACAGTCGTCCACGCCACTCATACATCTGCTTCAGCACCGCATGCGCTGCAACCGGCATGCGGTAGGGGCGCTCACTCGTCATGGCGTCGTACTGGTCGACGATAGAGCCGATTGCACCGAGGACGCCGATGTCGTCACCACGCAACCCTTTCAGGTACCCACTGCCGTCGTAACGCTCGTGGTGGTTGCTCACCACCTCGAGCGCAGCGCTCGGAACGTTCGGCGCTGCGGAAACAATTTCGATGCTGAAGTTGACATGCTGCTTCATCAGGCGATTTTCTTCCGCCGTGAGTGCATCCGGCTTGTTAAGCAACTCGGACGGCAGCTTGCTCTTGCCCACGTCCTGCAGCAGTGCACCCAGACCGAGCACCAGCAGCTGCTCGCGCGGCATGCCAAGCTGACGCCCAAAGACGAGCGCCAGCACGGCCGCACGCAGACTGTGCATGGCCGTGTAGTCGTCCTTGTTTTTCAGCTGCGCGAAGCAGGTCAGCGCGTCGGGATTGCGCAGGATGCTTTCCACCATGCCGCCAACCAGTCGCTTCACACCTGGCACGTTCAGACTGCGACCAAACCGGGCATCTGCCATCGCCTCGTTGAGCAGTACGCGCGCCTCGTTGTAGATTTCTGCCGCGCCCTGAACTTCTTCCTCGAGAGTGGTAATGTCCTCGTAGAGCGAGCGCGCGGTCGGATGGTTGTTTAGCTTGAACATCTCCTGTTCGACGCGCAACGCCTGCTGTCTCGGCGACATGATTTCGGAAGAAAAGTAGCCGGGCACAGCGGGCTTGCGAGGCAGCGCATCAGAACGCTCGGGGTCGCGTAGCAGCACCTGCACGGTGCGGCAGTAGCGTCGCAGCGCATCAAGTTCTTCCTGTGTGCGAATCTCAAAGCCCTGAAACAGGAACGGCGTCTCGCGCCACGGGCGATCGAGATCGGCGACATACATCCCGATCTGCAGTTCTGCGACGTCTACCTGAACCTTTTGCATGGCACCTGGCCGATATCTCCCACCCGCGAATCAGCTACCCTACTCGGTTCCATGACCGTGCGGGTTGCCGTTAACTAACTGATTTAGTGCAAGATGTATTCCTATTGGCGCAGCCAACTTAATGGCGTTCACGACAGACTAACGGTATATATAGGCCGACCGACGGTCTCTTTCAACCCAAATCCGAGAATGGACCACCTTTCTGGATGCCGAAATCCGTCACGGCCTGCCCCCCGCCGGGGGCATGAACCCCCTGTCCCATCTCCCGCCCATAACGCGGACCCAACCGCCGGACCAGACTCTAATTGTCTACATTCGGTGATGCAGGAAGCGTGCCCGGCCCCTACCCGGCCACGGGCTGGCCGACGCGCCGTCATGGGCAGCCCGGCATCAACCCTTGGAATTCCGCCGTCGTGCCATGCTTGCTAGGATCGAAACCTGCCCGGGCCACCCATGAAGCAGCTCCCGCATAGCACTGCAGCGCATCCGTGAAGATCGCCATCTTCTCTGACGTACACAGCAATCTCGAAGCTTTGCAACGCTGTTGCGACCATGCAGCGGAACAGGGCGCGGAGCGCTACGTTTGTCTCGGCGATATCATCGGCTACGGCGCCGACCCCGGCCCAACGCTCGAGCGCCTGATGGCGTTGCCGGGACTAATCGCGATCCGCGGCAACCACGACGAAACACTGTTTCGCGATCCCGGCGACGGTGCGCCGCCTCCCGTGCGCCACGCGCTGTCCTGGACGCGCGAACAACTTAGTGCCGCGCAGCTCGACTTCCTTTCCGCCCTGCCCTACTCCGTGCAGCGCGACGACGTGACCTATGTACATGCCAGCGCCGACAATCCACAGAATTGGGAATATGTTCGCATTGCCGAGCAGGCTGAACGCTGTATCCACGCTGCACGCACCGCACTCACCTTCATCGGCCACACGCACGAGCCCTACGTCTTCTATGAGACCGCGGGCGGTCAGATACGCGAACTCAGGCCTGCCAGCGGTCGACCCATTCCGCTCTCACCACGCAGTCGCTACCTCGTCAATGTCGGCTCGCTCGGCCAGCCGCGCGATGGCAACGCTTCGACCTGCTACGTCCTGCACAACGAGGATCACGCAGAGCTGACCTTCTTCCGCCTGAGTTACGACTTTCAACGCACCGCAGGCAAGATCCGCGCCGCCGGACTGGCGCCCCACTACGCCGACCGCCTTGCTGTTGGCCGCTGACCGATGAGCGCCACGCACCGCCAGACGCTGCATGAGGTGCGGACCGGCGAGACCATCGACGGCTTTGTTGTCGGCAAACTGCTGCATGAAGGCGGCATGGCACGTCTCTACAAGGCTACCCGGCGGGGAATCCATACGCCGATGCTGATGAAAGTTCCAAAGACCGGCGCTGGCGCTCCCGCCGCCGCACTACCGGCGCTCGAGAACGAACTTCGCGTGTTGCAGCGATTGCATGGCCCCCACGTGCCAAAGCTCTTCGGCCACGGTGATCTGCGCGCGACGCCCTATATCGTCATGGAGTACATCGAGGGCGATCGCCTTGCGCAGGCAGTGGCGCGGGCGCCACTGCCCATCGCCGAACTGGCCAACCTCGGCGCCGCACTTTGCAAGGCGGTGCACGTGCTGCATCACCAGAACGTAATCCATCTCGACCTCAATCCACGCAATGTGCGAACCCGCGCTGACGGTACGATGGTACTGATCGACTTCGGGATTGCGCACCATGCTTCGCTACCCGATTTGATCGACGCCGCTTTTGGCGAAGCAGCTGGTACCGCGGCGTATGTGGCACCCGAGCAAGTGCGCGAGTTGCGCAGTGAATCCCGCAGCGACATCTATGCGATCGGCGTGATTCTTTACCTGCTCGCCACCGGTCGATTCCCGTTTGGACGCGCCAACCTGCTGTCCGTCAAACGCCGGCTATTTGAGCCGCCCTTGCCGCCGCGGCTGCACCGCCCGGATCTGCCGCCTTGGCTGCAGGAAGTAATCTTGCGCTGTCTTGAAATTCGGCCTGAGCATCGCTTCACCACTGCCAAGCAAATCGTACATGCCCTCACGCATCCGGATTCGGTTCATCTCACTGCGCGAGCCCACCGCGTTCGACCCGTCGATTGGTTGACACGGCTACGGTTGTGGTGGCGCTCACTCTACGAAGTATTCGATGAGGCCGAGCCGGTACGCCCGTTCGAGCGTCTCTCACACGCGCCGCACGTGCTACTCGCACTCGACTTGGCGCATACATCCGAGCCTCTCAAGCAGGCGCTGCGCGTCACGGTGCGCAAGTTCGCCCGCAACGAGCCGCACTCCTATTTCACCTGCCTGAGCGTGATGCGCCCCGCCGACCGGTTATCCCTGCGCCCGGATGAGCCCAGCCCATCGGCGGCGGAGCGCATCGCCGAGATGCGCACCTGGGCCCAACCCCTGCACCTGCCACCTGGCCGCATCTCGTTTCATGTCGCCGAGGGGAGCGCCGCCGACGTAATCTCCGATTACGCACATCATCATGTGCTGGACTACATCATCGTAGGCGCCCAGGGCCGCTCACCCATAGGCCGCATACTGGGTAGCGTGTCGGCGCGCGTGGTGGCGGAGGCGCCTTGCTCCGTGACGGTGGTGCGCCCGCGCGAATTGCCGAAGGCACGAGAGGAACACCCACCGGTAACCAAGGGCGATTGATCGACGATCGCTGGAACGAGGCGGCGTCAGGCTTCGGCTGGCGCGCCAGTGCCGACATCCTGGTACTCGGCGAGTTCCCGCACCAGCACCGTGGCATAACATCCCGCCGGCAACCCGAAGCGCAGTGAAAGGGTTGCATCGTCGAGCCACGTGGCCTCCAGCTCGCGCGGGACGAGACGCAGCGCCCGGCGCTCCTGCGCCAGCCCCGCGGCCGCGAGGCCAGTGGCGAGCGTCGCATAACGGGCGGCAACCTGGTCTTCGAGCGCACGCACAGCGCCGCGCGAGGCTGGTTCTCCCTTGCCCCAGAGCGGTCCGCTCGGATGAATGTCGTGACGCGCAAGACGCCCGATCAGCTCGGCATCGATCTGCCCGGTCAGAAAGAAACTGCGACTTCCATCGAGCACCACGGCCTCGCCGTCCAGCAAACGGTTCCAACTTGCGTCCTGCACCCGGCGAGCGAGCACCTCGTTGAAAATAAGCGAGCGCGCCGAGGACAAATAGAGCCCGCGCTTGTGGCGACTGGCTACCGGCACGTTACCGCTGAACATGGCCGCGGCCCGCTCGATGTTCTCGCCGCCCCGGCCAAAGCGCTGCTCACCAAAGTAGTTCGGGACACCCTCTTGCCTGACCGCCTCGACGCGCTGCGCGAGCGCATCCGGGTCCCCCTCGACATCGCGCAGCACCAGCACGAAGCGGTTGCCGGAAAGCGCGCCGGTTTTCAGCTTGCGTGCGTGTCGGGTCACTTCCAACACCTCGATGCCAGGGGGCAACATCCGCCAGTCCGGCACCGGCCGTTGCCCGAGCAGCAAACTGAACCACTGGATGGTCTCGGCATGGCGGTCCTTCATGCCGGCGTAGCCGACATCGCGCCGTGCCACACCGGCGGCGCGCCCCAAGGCCACCGCCACCTGTTCGCTGTTCAGGCCACGCTTGCGGATACGGAGCCACAAGTGCTCGCCAACCCCGGTAAGCGTGAACGGCAGCTCTTCCTCCACAAGAAAATCCTCCGGGCGCACACGCAGCCGCGCTGCCAGCAGCGGCGGTGGCGCGGTGCGCGGCCATTGCCAGGGAAGGACTCCCGTCATTGCATCGCCGTTGGATCGTTCGAGTCTGGGCGGAGCCGGGGCGCAACGGCCCGCGCTTCAGGCCGCCAGTCCGGCAAACTTCCAGGTGAGTATCTCGCCGGCGCGCATTGGCACCAGCTGCTCGTCCCCAAACGCGAGCTCGCTGGGAACCCGCCAGGTTTCCTTCATCAACGTGACGGTGCCAAGGTTGCGCGGCAGGCGATAGAAATCCGGTCCGAAATGGGAGGCAAACGCTTCAAACCGATCAAGCGCGCCGTTCTGTTCGAAAGCCTCGGCATAGAGTTCCAGCGCCGCATGCGCGGTATAGACACCCGCGCAGCCACATGCCGCCTCCTTCAGTCGCTTCGCATGCGGCGCGCTATCAGTGCCGAGAAAGAACTTCGGATTACCGCCAGTGGCGGCCCGGACCAACGCCGCGCGGTGNNTTCGGTCCGGCCTGCTCGACAAATGCCACCCCTTCCCGGGTGGTGACGTGCTCCAGCACCATGCGCAGCTTTGGGAACTCGCGCGCGAGCGCTATCAGATGCCATTCGATAAAGACCGCTTCGCGATCGAACACATCGATGTCGGGATCGGTGACCTCACCGTGAAGCAGCAGTGGCAAATCGTGCTTTTCCATCTCGGCGAGCACTGGGTAGACGCGCCGCAGGTCCGTTACACCATTTTCCGAATTGGTCGTGGCTCCTGCCGGGTAGTATTTCACCGCTTGCACAAAGCCGCTTGCCTTGGCGCGCGCAATTTCCGCTGGCGGCGTGAGGTCGGTGAGATAAAGCGTCATGAGCGGCTCAAAGCGCGCGCCGGCAGGCAACGCCGCAAGAATCCGCTCGCGATAGGCGCGCGCCTGCTCCACCGTAGTGACCGGCGGCTTGAGGTTGGGCATCACGATAGCGCGGGCAAACTGGCGAGCAGTATCCCCGAGTAGCGCGCGCAACGATTCGCCGTCGCGCAGGTGCAGGTGCCAGTCGTCTGGCTGTATAAGCGTGAGCCGGGAGTTCATATCGGGGTCGCGCTGCGATTCTATGCGAGCGCCGCGGCCCGTGGCTACCGCTCGGCCGCGGGCGATGCCGCGAGATCGCGTTTGACGCGCAGCGCCAGTTCGAGGGCGTCTTCGAGGCGTGAGCTGAGCACACTGTAGTGGCCCATCTTGCGGCCGGGACGGGCGGCACGCTTGCCATAGAGGTGCAGTTTCACGTTGGGATGCACAAGCAGCTGCTGCCAGGCCGGGTGGGTGGCGCCCCACAGGTCGCCGAGCAGATTGACCATCACCACCGGCGAAAGCAGGCGGGTGTCGCCGAGCGGTAACGCGCACAGCGTGCGCACCTGCTGCTCGAACTGGCTAGTGACGCAGGCATCGAGCGTGAAGTGGCCGCTGTTGTGCGGGCGCGGCGCAATTTCATTGACGACCAGCCGATCGTCCGCCAAGACGAAATACTCGACCGCCATGACGCCGGCATATTCGAGCTTTTCAGCGATGCGCTGCGCCATGGCCACCGCCTCGATTTTGACCGCCTCCGGCACGCGCGCCGGCACGATGCTGACATCAAGGATACCGTTACGGTGCTGATTCTCCGCCGCGGGATAGGGGGCTACCTTGCCGTCGACACCGCGCGCGATCACGACCGACACTTCCGTCTTCAGGTCGAGCAGCGCCTCCATCACGACGGCTTCGCGATTCATTGATTCCCANNTAGCCGAAGCGACTCACCTTGAGAATGGCAGGGAAGCCGATGCTCGCGGCCACCTCGAGATCGGCCTCGGCACGCACGACGGCAAACGGCGCAGTCGGGAAACCGTGCTCGCGCAGGAACGCCTTCTCGTGAATACGGTCCTGGGTAATGGCGACCGCGCGGGGACCCGGCCGCACGATGCACTTGCTCGCAAGCGCCTCGAGCGTCGCGGCCGGGACGTTCTCGAACTCGGTGCTGACCGCGGCACAGGTCTTGGCGAGATAGTCGAGCGCGGCCGGATCCTGGTAGTCCGCGCAGACATGATCGGTGGCGCGCTTGCCGGCGGGACTGTCCGGATCGGGATCGAGCACGACCACATCGTAGCCCATCGTACGCGCGGCGATGGTGAACATGCTGCCCAGCTGCCCACCGCCAAGCATGCCGAGTGTGGCTCCCGGAAGAATCATTATGGAGGTAGCTTCATCGCCTTGACCTTGGCGACCTGGCGCTTGCGAAACTGGGCGAGCTTGCCGGCGAGTTTCGGATCATTATTGGCAAGCATCGCCACGGCAAACAGCCCGGCATTGGCCGCACCGGCTTCACCGATGGCAAACGTCGCAACTGGAATCCCCTTCGGCATCTGCGCGATCGAAAGCAGTGAGTCGAGACCCTTGAGTGCGCGCGAGGTGACAGGCACACCGAGAACCGGCAAGGTGGTCTTCGCCGCGAGCATCCCGGGCAAATGAGCGGAGCCACCGGCACCAGCGATGATGCACTGCAAACCCCGACCGGCAGCGGCTTCGGCATAGCGATAGAGCAGGTCGGGCGTGCGGTGGGCGGAGACCACCTTGGCCTCGTGCGGCACGCCGAAATCCTTCAGCATATCGACAGCGTGCTGCATGACCTTCCAGTCACTGTCGCTGCCCATCACCACACCCACTTTCGGCTTGGCCATTCCCCTCTCCCGCAGAAAGGTGCATAGCATACACCGAACCGCTCCCGCGCTCGCACCAATCGAACGCGCTACCAGGCTCCGCTTCGCAACGCGACGCCGTGCGCGCCATGGCGCATCGCCGTCTCAAGCAGCTCGCGCCGCATTCCGCCGAGCGCGTAGACCGGCAGCGGGTAGTCTCTCGCCAATGTCGCGAACGCTTCCCATCCCATTCCGGGCTTGCCGGGATGACTTTCGGTGGCCAACACGGGAGACAGTACTACAAAGCCTGCATGCAGGCTGGCGGCCTGCGCCAGTTCTCCCGCGGTATGGCAAGAGGCTGCCCAGAATTCCACGGGCGGTGGTGAGTCGAGCTGCATCAATCGGGAGGATGATAAATGCACGCCATCAGCACCTACGCGCTGCGCGACTTCCGGATCGCCATTGAGGAGCACCTTCGTATCGAAGCGCCCGGCCAACTCAACCACCCGCTGCGCAAAGTCCACTAGCGCTTCGGCTGACATGCCATGCTCGCGTACCTGAACGAGCCGCACACCGCTCTGAAGCGCGGACTCAAGTCGCGGCATAAATGCCTCGACGCCGTAGGCTTGCGCGTTGGTGATGGCGTACAGCGCTGGAAGCGCCAGCGCGCGACGCACACTGTCATTGGCCGGAAGCAACGGTGTAACGGCAATGGCAGCCGGATTCTCCCACGACAGCCGCTGCCCTTCACGACCATGCGGCGTGCCGTGCCAGCGGTACACACGCAGGAAGTGCAGGCGCACGGTCTTCTCCGGATAGTCGTACACACGCGTCAACCAGGGATAGACATGGTCCAGCTCGATACCAAGTTCCTCGTGCAATTCGCGCGTCAGGGCTTGCCGAACACTCTCTCCGGACTCGATCTTTCCCCCCGGGAATTCCCAGTAACCGGACCACGGCTTGCCGCGTGGACGCTCAGCAAGCAGGACGGTTCCATCGCCATGAATCACCACGCCAACAGCGACATCGATAATCTTCGGGGAGTGCGGGGTAATCATCGCCAGCGGAATGTGCGTATGGACAGCAGCCATTCTAGCTCGTAAGCACGATAACCGGCCCAACCCGGTAGTGATGCGACAGGGTTATCACAAGCGAAAATATCCGCATGGAGCGTTCGCAGCTCCACCGCGTGCCGTACGGACGCGGGCCAGCCTCAATCCGGACAATCGCTCCAGCGCTAGAGCATGCGAGGAACCGGATGAAGGTGGGAAGATCGCGACACCCCATCCGAACCACACTCAACTTCGCAGTCGCCCGACAGCAGCGAGGGCGACCGCACGTAACGATTCACTGAATGTCGGTCTCGACCGTTTCATCAACCAGGACAGCAGATGCAAACACGGCTGCACCTGCCGTTTCGCGCGTCCTGTCAACGCTCGGCTTGGACTATCGCTATGGTTCGAGTTCGCGAGCCGGTTGTTGCAACTGGGAAGACACGCCAGAGCTGCCTGGAAAGAGGAGCCGGGGCAGCTAGCGTTCGTCGCCTGACGTGATCGGCATCAACTCATGAGCAATATTGATCCACCCATAAACGGAGGTGCGATCAATTTTGCACGAACTCCTGCTGATCACCATGTTAATGATCGTTGCTCTTCAAATCCGACATTCATCTTAAGATCTTCTTAAGACAATAACTGTAAACAACGGGTATCAACCTAGGCATTGTCGTATGCAAAGACTCGCTTCCACACGTACTATGTGGACGGTTCATCTGCTTTAGCGAGATTCCACACATGGTATCAAGCTGCAGCTGAGCCACATGGTAGATGTCAATTTCTATTTATCGCCAATCAACTAGGAGACAGCGTGTACCCAAACAATAAGTCGTGCCTGTTCAAATCCCTCTTTCTTGCCGCAGCGATTTTCGGTTCTCCCGGAGCCTTCGCAGGCAACACCGATACCGGCGTCCTCGATCAGTGCGAAAAATTGCCTCTGGTGCTTAATTTGGCTCCTTTTTCGACTACATATGGCGATGCTAATAACAGCGTCTGCGTCGATGTGCCGGTTGCCTTGAAAGAGGTGCATGTGGTGTTCAATCTGGATACGAATACCGTAGACGGTAACCATGTCTCCGTCGGCCTGAAGCACATGTTCATGCTTGGCACAGCCATCAAGGACCGCATCGATCGTGGTCTGGTCAATCCGAGCAATGTCTCGATCATTGGCGTCTTGCACGGTACCGCCGCTAAATGGGCTACCAACGATAGTCTTACTCACGCTACGTCTGAGTATATTGCCACCCAGAGATTCTGGATAAACCGAATCATGGCGCTCAAAAATGCTGGCGTGAATCTTCAACTTGAAATCTGCGGCGTCACGATGAGAGGGAACAGTTGGACCAATGACAATCTCTATACTCCCGTCGACTCTCAGAGCAATCCTATCGGCAAAATTTACGTTAACCAGGGCGCTATCGGCCGCATAATCGACTTGCAGCAACAGAAATACGTATATATCCACGAGGGATATGAAGACTGGGATGCCAACTAAGCTCTGACATACCAGACTTCGGTCTGAAGTTGTGAGAAGGGCCGCTAGCGATAGCGGCCCTTTTTTATGGTGAGCCGCCGAATTGCAGTCGCCGCATGGGGCGATTGCGCTGGATTTGGAGGAGACTCGTTAATCCATCGCTCGCGCAATACGCTCAACATTGCGGAACCCGGGGTCCATCTCGCGTTCGTGTAAACGCGCACGCAATTATTGCATCTGAATATGCGCGATGGAGCGGCTAACGCGTCAATCCCGCGTACAGCATCGGCCGGCGTTCCGGCAAACGATTGACATGATCGACCACCATATAGCCCTTGGGGCCGAAGACGCGTGAGACGCGGCCATCGGCAATTGAATCGGGCATCACATCAGGGCCGGGTGTCGCGGCGATAGTGGATGGCAGCGAGCGGCAATCAACGACTGGGAGCACCGCCATGACCAAAGCGGGGCTTGCCGGACAAGACACATTGATGTGCGGCTGGCGAAATTACTCAGGAAACTGGCCCCGACTCCCTTCACAGCTTCTGCTGGCGGATCTCAAACTTGTCGATGTGCGTCTTTGTATCCGGATTGAAGAGCACGTGCAGCATGGAATACAACGCGTAGATCTTGCCGTCGCGGACCACACCGGTGGTGGCGAATACGTTACCGGTATCGGCCGAACCCACGACCTGGGCCGAAGACCAGTTGTCGCTGCTAGCGAGCTTGATCACCTTGTTGGTATTCAGGTTGGCGATGACCACCAGCGCGCCGTCCGGCGCCCATAGCAGGCCGTCCGCTCCCGGGAAGGTTTCATTGATCTTCACCTGCGTGAATTGCTCCGGTTTATCCAGCGGCACCTTGAATAGCAGGCCTTCGTTGTATTTGGTAACCAGTAGGTAGCCATCCTTCACAACGATGCCGTTCAGATTGAAGCCTTCGCCAGTGAAGCGCTTGTTGTTAAGCAGGACCGTGGCGTTGTCGCTGGCATCGACACGGTAAATGATCGGCGAAAAACTGTCTGTCACATAGGCATTGCCGGCGCTGTCGAGCGCAATGTCGTTGCAGAAATGGCCGCCGGCGCCACCGACCTTGGCGAGATCCAGGTACTTGATCAGCTTGCCGGTCGAAAGCTGGTAGATACCGAGTCCGGCCAGACTGCCCTGACTCTCCTTTTTGGTGTGGATACTTACCCCGGGGTCGGAATTGCAGACCAGTAGCCGGTCGCGCCCGGAATCAATGCGGATGCCGATCGCCGAGATAAACTTGGCGTCTTGGGCAAATACCTTGTAGGTACCATCGTCCGTAACTTCCCCGACGATCCCTTCACGCAGCGAGGTCACCAGAAAGCGGTGGTGCTTGGCATCATACTCGACGCCCTCGGGATACAACGCAGCCTTGGTAAAGCTGACCAACTCGGGTGCCACGGCCTTCTGGGTAGTTGGCGCCTTGCCTTTGTCACAGCCAGAGAGCATGACAGCGAGGAACGAGACCAGAAGCACGACGATGTTGCGTGACATATTCATGATGCCTACCTGGAAGACTTTGGTTGTGTTCCCGACAAATCAGGTTGCCCCAGCCGAACCGGGGGCGTCAATAGCCACCTGGCCGACCGGTACTGTCGCGACGGGGTCTCTAACTTCCACGTTTCGAGGGTTTCCGCACGTCACCGTTGCGATCGATACACGGCTAACGCGTCAATCCCGCATACAGCATCGGCAGGCGTTCCGGCAGCCGATCGACACGATCGACCACCATGTAGCCCTTCGAGCCGAAGATGCGCGAGACATAGTCATCGGCGTTCGGGTCGAGGGTCAGGCAAAATGTGCGCACCCCGCGCGTGGCCAGCTCCTCGACCGCCTTCTTGGTGTCGTGACGCAGGTATTGCGGGTCGCGCACGTCGATATCGGCCGGCTCGCCGTCGGTCACCAGCAGAATCAACTTCTTCTGCTCCGGCTGCTTGAACAGGAATGATGCCGCATGACGCAGCGCCGCGCCCATACGTGTCGACAGGCCGCCTTCCATTCCCGCAAGCCGTGCCTTGACGTCATCGCTATAGGAGTCCTTGAAGTCCTTGAAGCGGTAGTACTCCACGTCGTGGCGGCCATCGGACGCAAAACCATGGATCGCGAACGGGTCGCCAACGCGGTCAATCGCCCAGGACAGCAGCGAGGTGGCCTCGCGCGCCAGTTGAATGACCGGCTTTTCGGAGTCGCCGAGCTTCTCGTTGGTCGATTCCGACAGGTCGAGCAGCACCACCAGCGCCAGGTCGCGCACCTTGCGCACAATGCGAATATTGATGCGTTGATCGGGCGTCTGGCCCATGCGGATGTCAATCATGGCGCGAATCGCGGCATTGAGATCGATCTCCTCGCCGTCTTCCTGGCGACGAAAACGCTGGACACCTTCCGGCTGCATGGCATCAATGATGTGGCGCAGGCGCGATGCGACCGGCTTGTGTTCGGTGAGAATCTTGTCAATCTCCTGCCAATCGCCCTTCTTCTGTCGCTTCTCCAGCACCGTCACCCAGTTGGGGCGGTGAAGCTGCACGTTGTAATCCCATTCCTGGTAGTGATACGGCTCGCTTACCGGCTCCTTGCCTTCGAGCTCATTTATCGTGACGCCTTCCTGGTCAAGATAGAACGGCGTATTGAGCACCCAGATTTCCTGTGCGTCGTCGCCAGCCAACTCGCAATCGATCTCGTTGGCCATCTCGGTAACCGACACGTACTTGCGGACTTGTTTTGGCGCCGGGACATACTCGGCCGCCTGCCAGGCGATCTCGTCCGACGACCAGATGTAGCGGTTGTCGTCGCGATAGGGAATGGCCATGCTTTCGAGCACGCGTAGCGATGGAATGGCCCCGCGTTTGCCCAATTTGTTGTACAACGTGACACCGATATCCCAGGAAAGCTGGTTGTCCCCCGGGCGTTTTGCCATTTCCTCACGAAAGCTCGCGACGGTCTCCCGGATCAGGTCATCATCGATCTGGACCGCCTCATCCAGCAGTGCGTAGGCCAGGCGCTCCAGCAGGCCAACCACGGGATCCGTGGGGCAACTAACCTCACTGACCTTGGCATGAAACTGCGACCACATCTGTTTCATGCCGGGAAACTCCCGGACCGAAAGCGCCTCAACGCGCGCATCCTCGATCAACCCGATGATAAACATCTGTGCCGGATTCAGTGCCTCCATCGAGAGCGGCTGACGCGTATACACAAGATGGCTGGCCGCATGCGCGGCGGCGGCGCGAAACAGCTCCTTGCCTGGCAAGCCTGCGAAATCATCGTAGGCATCCGGCAGGTGGATCACCCGCGTCTCAATAAATGGCTTGTAGCCTTCCCGGGTCTCATAGTCTCCGGAAGTCGGACGCATGAAAAAATCGCGGCCCCAAAAGGCACGCAGATAAAAATTGAGCTTGCGCTGATTGTCGATAAAGAGCGTCCCACGCCGCTCTTTCTGCAGCATCGCCTGACTGTCAGCGCTCTTGAGATCGAAGTAGGCCATCTGCGCCTGAAAATCGCGCTGATGGGCCTGTGCACCCCAGAGCGCCCAGCGCCGCAAACCGCCAAGCGTGAGCTTGGCGAACAGCTCATCGAGGTGCGACAACATCGGGCGCAGTCCGCGCGGCGTCTTGGCGGACAGTTGGTGAATCAAGCCCAGGTAGCCACGCAACAGTTCGGCATCGCCCAAGCGATTGGCGGCGGTCGGCAGGGTGTCGAACAGCAACTGAATGACCTCGCCACTTACCATCGAAGCCAGCTTCATCGCCTGGGTGATACAGTCCTTGAGAATATCCTCGCCGACCTCCTTCACCACCACCGGCATTGCCTGGATATAAGTGATGACCAGCTCGTTGCCACGCCCGAGCTGGGCGAGGCCCTTGGCCCCTTCGAGCCAGTTGTGCAGCGCCTGCGGACTCATCACACGCGCGGCCTCGGTAAAGCTCGCCTCGAGCGTGGTACGCACGTGCGGGTCGAGCTCGTCGAGCTGGGCGTGGTATTCCTTGAGATCAACGCTCATGCGGGCGAGTCTCGCTAGTACCTTTAGAAGAAAGTGTTGATGGCGGCGTCGAGTGTGTCGCGCATATCCGGATCGTCGGTAATCGGCCGCACCAGCGTCATCTGGCAAGCGGCCTTGGGGTCAATGCCACGGGCCATCAGTGCTCCCGCATAGGTCAGAAGGCGTGTGGAGATGCCCTCGTCGAGGCCATGGCCCTTGAGATTGCGGGCACGATGGGCGATCTGCACCAGTTTCTCGGCAGTCGCCTTGTCCACCTTTGACTCGTGCATGATGATTTCAGCTTCCACATCGGCGACAGGATAGTCGAAGTCAATGGCGCCGAATCGCTGCTTGGTGGATTGCTTGAGATCCTTCATCAGGCTCTGATAGCCCGGGTTGTAGGAGATCACCAGCTGAAAGTCCGGGTGACAGTTCACCGTCTCGCCCTTCTTTTCGAGCGGAAGCTGGCGGCGATGGTCGGTGAGCGGGTGAATCACGACCGTGGTGTCCTGACGAGCCTCGACCACCTCGTCGAGATAGGCAATGGCCCCAATGCGCGCGGCGACCGTGAGCGGGCCGTCATGCCACTTGGTGCCGCTCGCGTCGAGCAGGAAGCGGCCAACCAGGTCAGAGGCCGTCATGTCCTCGTTGCAGGCGACGGTGATGAGCGGCTTCTTGAGTTTCCACGCCATGTACTCAACGAAACGGCTCTTGCCGCAGCCCGTCGGTCCCTTCAGCATCACCGGCATGCGCACGCTATATGCGGCTTCGTAAAGCTCGACTTCGTTCAGCACTGGCCGGTAGTACGGCTCCTGCGTCACCAGATATTGAGACATATCGCCTTCAGTCATCTTTGCGGTTGCACTCGCCTTGCTCATCGTCGTGGCCTCGTCATTGCTCCGAAAACAAAAACCCCCGCCCGGTCACCCGGGCAGGGGTCGTTGACTACCCTTGCCGGGCGGAAACTACTTCATTTTGCCGCGGTAGATCACCATTGCGGTGCCCTGCGACTGCTTGTAATTGTCGTAACCGACCAGACGCACGTGGTTGTCCGGATTGGCCTTGTGGCAGGCTTCCGCTTCCGCCAGGATCTTGTCGACGCTGGTTTCACCGAACATCGGCAGTTTCCACATGTACCAGTAGTGGTCGAAGGCGTTCTCTGGCTCGGTGTGCTCGATCGCCGGGTTCCAGCCCTTGCTCACCAGGTAGGCCACCTGCTTCTTGATCTCGTCCTGCTTCATCGCCGGCAGGTAGGAGAAGGTCTCGAACTTGCGGCTCGCCGAATCCGAGACGCGCGAGTTGTAGTCTTGCATTTCGCTCATTGCTGATTCCTCTATTCGTTTCAGGAAGAGCCGGGCGATTACCCGCCCGGCTGTTCGTAATTACTTGTGGGCGACGTCGAGCTTGTCGACGGTGTCGAACTCGAACTTGATTTCCTTCCACGTTTCCATGGCTGCCTTCAGTTCCGGCGAGCTCTTGGCGGCGTTGGTGAGGATATCCTTGCCTTCTTTCTCAAGCTGACGGCCCTGGTTGCGTGCCTCGGTGCAGGCCTCGAGCGCCACGCGGTTGGCGGCCGCACCCGCGGCGTTGCCCCAAGGATGTCCGAGCGTGCCGCCACCGAACTGCAAGCAGGCGTCGTCGCCGAAAATCGAGACCAGCGCGGGCATGTGCCACACATGGATACCGCCGGACGCTACCGGGATCACGCCTGGCATGGAACCCCAGTCCTGATCGAAGAACAGGCCGCGTGAACGGTCTTCCTTGATGAAGCTGTCGCGCATGGTGTCGATCCAACCCAGGGTCGCCTCGCGATCACCTTCAAGCTTGCCAACCACGGTACCGGAGTGCAGGTGGTCGCCACCCGACAGGCGCAGCGCCTTGGCCAGCACGCGGAAGTGGATGCCGTGGTGCGGGTTGCGGTCGAGCACGGCGTGCATGGCACGGTGGATGTGCAGCAGCATGCCGTTGT